>CAYMCT010000072.1:0-6946 GCA_964389075.1 uncultured Lachnospiraceae bacterium | reverse complement strand
ACTGATACAAACGTCTTGTACCGATTCTGCACGGTGTACATTTTCCGCATGATTCATCAACCGTAAACTCAAGGAAGAATTTAGCAATATCAACCATACAAGTATCTTCATCCATTACGATAAGACCGCCTGAACCCATCATTGAACCGAGTGCAATAAGATTGTCATAGTCGATTGGTACATCAATATGACATGCCGGAATACAACCGCCTGACGGTCCGCCCGTCTGTGCCGCCTTGAACTTTTTACCGTCAGGTACACCACCGCCTATTTCTTCGACGATTTCACGCAAGGTTGTTCCCATAGGTACTTCAACCAGACCAACGTTTGTTATCTTACCGCCCAAAGCAAATACCTTTGTACCCTTTGAGTTTTCTGTACCCATTCCTGCAAACCATTCAGGTCCGTTAAGAATAATCTTACAGACATTTGCGTATGTTTCAACATTGTTCAGAATTGTCGGCTTACCGAACAAGCCCTTGACTGCCGGGAACGGCGGACGTGGACGAGGTTCACCTCTGTGACCCTCAATAGATGTCATAAGTGCTGTTTCCTCACCGCACACAAACGCACCTGCACCGAGTCTTAATTCTATATCAAATGAGAAGTCTGTTCCGAATATACCTTCTCCTAAAAGTCCGTATTCCTTAGCCTGCTCAATCGCAACATCAAGACGGTGTACTGCAACAGGATACTCTGCACGAACATAGATATAACCCTTGTTAGCACCGATTGTATAGCCTGCAATCGCCATAGCTTCAAGCACTGTATGCGGGTCACCCTCAAGAATTGAACGGTCCATGAACGCACCCGGGTCGCCCTCGTCCGCATTACAGCATACGTATTTCTGGTCGCTCTCCGATGCCTTTGCAAACGCCCATTTGCGGCCTGTCGGGAATCCGCCGCCGCCACGACCTCTTAGTCCTGAATCAAGCAATACCTGAATAACATCGTCAGGCGTCATTGTTGTAAGCACCTTTGCGAGTGCCTGATAACCGTCAGTTGCTATGTATTCTTCTATATCCTCGGGGTCAATAACACCGCAGTTTTTAAGTGCAACTCTAAGCTGCTTTTTATAGAAGTCAGTTTCCTGTAATGAAATTATATGACCGTCATCGCAAACAGTACTCTCATAAAGATACTTTTTAACAACGTTACCGTTCTTTAAATGCTCTTCAACGATTTCAGGGATTTCCTCAGGAGTTACACGTGCATAGAATGCACCCTCAGGATATACTATCATAATCGGGCCGAGCGAACACAAGCCGAAACAGCCTGTTCTTACTATCTTAACCTCGTTTTCAAGCTGATTATTCTTGATTTCTTCTTCGAGCTTTTCAATGACCTTCAGACTGCCCGATGAATTACAGCCTGTTCCGCCGCATACGAGAACCTGATATTTATAACCCGAATTATTTTCTGCATTCTCATTACGCATTGAAACAAGATTTTTCTTGCTGTCACGAATTTTATTTAATTCTTCAACTGTAAGCATAAATAATTCCCTCCTCAGCTCTTTTTAACGGTATACTTTGCAAGGATGTCGTCTATCATATCGACAGTCATTCTTCCGTATACATCATCATCTACCATCATAACAGGTGCAAGACCGCAAGCACCTACGCAACGGCATGAATCAAGTGAAAATACACCGTCAGGTGTGCACTCTCCGCACTTGATACCCAATTTCTGTTCAAGACCTTCTAAAATCTTATCCGCACCCTTTACATAACAAGCCGTACCAAGACAGATACTTATGCGGTGCTCACCCTTTGGATTGAGCGAGAACTGCGAATAAAATGTTGCAACACCGTAAACCTCGCTTAAAGGAATTTCCAAGGCTTCTGCTATCATTTCCTGCACCTCGATAGGCAGATAACCATAGATTTCCTGTGCTTTTTGCAGTACAGGCATAAGCGCTCCCGGAGTTGATTTTTCAGCGTCCATATAAGCTTCAAGCTCAAGCTGCTGTGCCTTGGTTCCTTTGAAAGGAATTGCCGGTTCTTTATACATACAATTTCCTCCTTGTTTATATTGTATAATTTTTCTAAAGCCATATATAGTTATTATACCACTATTAACAAACTTTTTAAATAGGTAATATACCTAACTAAATTTATGATTTTTGTATAATATGCCTTAATTCGCCAAAAAAAGTAAGACCGCAATTTGTACGGTCTTACTTTTTTGTTATCAGTTCTTAGCCTCATATTTTTTAATTAGATTAATATTAGCTTTTTCAATAGCGTTAAGATTATTTGAATCATTGCTGTAGTCATATGAGCTCTTCACTCTGTACCACGAACAACCGTTAAAATATGACTGCAACGAGCTATCCTTGAACTTTCTGCCATGACGTGCATATATCTCGTTTCTTCCGACACGAAGCTCCCATGCACTCTTTCCTGTCAAATCAGCATCTGTTAAAAGCTTGAATCCGGAGTTTGGGAAAACATAATCTCCGTTATAATGAGTTATTGCTGTGATTTCGTATACATTAACCCCGTTATAGGTTTCGCTTATCTTGTAGGCGCTCAAGGTCATAGCCTTGCCTGCAATAAAGTTGGTTGTTGTATTATCCGAAACCTTTGCATAATACATCGTACCGTTATACTTGAATGACATATATGTCTTATCGCCGTTCTTTACTACCTCTCCACCTGTAACAAGTGCAGCGGTAAAGTTACCATCAACCATGCCACCTTCTGCGATATAATCAGTGCCACCCATTGTAGCTGTTGATGTAGCAGGCTTTGTAACAGTTGCAGAATTTGATGCATTACTGCTCGGTTTTGATGTAGCCTTTGGCTTAGGAGTAGCCTTTACAGCTACATTACCTGTTGTAGCTCCGCCACCGTTTGTAGTTTTATTTGAGGTTTGTGAGTTATTTGCAGAATTATTTTCAGATACAGCTGCATCATTCTCAACAGCTTCCCAAGCGGTTTCTGTAGCTGATTCTGTCGGAAGCTCACTCGGTGCTTCTGTTTCCTCTACCGCCTCAGTTGGAGCCTCTGTTTCCTCTGCCGGTGTTGCTGTTGATATTACAACCTCTGGCTCTCGACTATCACTGTTAAACAGATAATATCCACCTGCCATTGCTCCACCTAAACACAACAGTGCAAGAAGCACAACCAAAAATCTCGTTGTTCTCTGTTTTGCCTTCTTTTCTCTGCGGCGCTTTTCTATTTCGTCAAGCTGACTCTGTTTCTCTGCCTTTATTTTCTCAATCTGACGCTGACGCTTGATTTCGTTTTCATCAAACATAGCATCTGTATCTGTTTTTTCTTCGACAATTCCCGGAACCTCCTCAGTAGGAGGTATTATTTCTGCAGGTTCCTCTTTAATCGGTTCAGCAGTTTCATACGAAGCCCCGCAGAATTTACATTCTGTTGAATTATCTTCGATATGAGCTCCACATTTTTTGCATATCATTGTACATTCCTCCGATCTGTCTCAGCAGATGTTCTTTTACTTATGTATCTCTGCTAAATTATACTATACCTATACTATTTTACTAATTTAGTATATATATTATCGAAACAAAAGTCAATAACACCCCATTTACATTTTGGTTACATTTGTTACACTGTTATTATTCCTCATCATCGTCTTTTTCAAACGTAAGTGAATCAATTTTTTCCACAATATCAAATTTTTTATTTCCTGCTATGTAACCTAATGTTGATGCAAGAATCGGCACAATCAGCATAATCAATATATACCAAACCGATATACTGCCGATATTTATGAAACCGCAGTACGGTGCTAACCATATATATGATATTATAGTCATAACCACACCGAAAATTCCTTTTCCGAATGTGGTTAAGTATAACACAATAAACAGTGCAACCGAAAGAGCTATCAGCGCACCCCATAAGAAACCGTATTTCACCGACGGCTTCAGAGGTGTATATGACTTATTATCAAACAATGACAACTTACGCGCATAGCTATAAATCGTAAAGCCGTAAACAACAGTAAATATACCTGCAAAAATCTGACTCGTTACATCATAGCCTAAAACAAACTGATAAAATGCCACTGCTTCAAAAACGCCGCATATAAGTATTGCTTTTATATGAGCAAGAATCATATAGCCAAACTGGTATTTTCTTGTAATTTCAACTGAATTTTTCATAAATCATTTCCTTTCCGACCTGCCGGCATAACTGCCCGCAAGATATCCTGAACTCCATGCCCATTGCAAATTATAGCCGCCGCAGTCGCCGTCTATATCAAGCACCTCACCGCACGCATACAGTCCGTTCACAAGCCTTGACTGCATGGTTACAGAGTCAAAACCATCAGTATACACACCGCCCTTGGTTACCTGTGCGTTATTCCAGGACATCGTGCCATCAAGTCTGAACTCCCAGCATTTAATTCTTTGTGCTATTCTTTCTATTTCTTTTTCAGACAGCGTTGTACACAGTCTTGATAACGGGGCTATATCAAGTGATTTGAGTAACACCTGACCGACACGCTTATTTAACATTCCGACAAAAAATTCTTCTAATGTTACATCATACAGGTATGCACAGCGTTCGTACAGAATGTTTTTTATTTCATCGAACGTATATTCAGGCATAATATCTATGCTGATTCTGTCATTCCTGCCTATTCGGGAGGACAGCGAAAATACCGGCGGTCCTGACAGCCCGTAATCGGTAAAAAGCAGTTCTCCTGTTTCAGCAAACTCGCCCATTCTTACTGTCGAGTTAATTTTTATTCCTTTCAGCTTTTTAGCAACATCGCCGACTGTCCTCATCTGAACCAGCGACGGTGAAAGCTTACTTGTTTTATGCCCGAAAGCTTCCAATAAAGCGTATCCGCTGCCGTTTGAACCCAGCGACGGCGTTGCTTTTCCGCCGGTTGCAACAATTACCCTTTCACAGCTACAACTCTCGCCCGAATATGAGCTTATCACGAATCCGTTTTGTGATTTCTTTATGGCTTTTACATCAAAACCGCACACTGTTTCAATACCCGATCTTTCAACTCGCATACGGAGAACATCAAGCACGGACGATGCCGTGTCAGAATACGGATATATTTTACCGTCTTGCTCTTCTTTCCACAAAACACCAAGCTCACTGAAAAATTCAAGTGTCTCTCTGACCCACCACCGTTTTATCGCTCCGGTTACAAACTCTTTATTGTTACCGTAGTAGTTATTAATATCTGCATTAATATTGGTAAGGTTGCATCTTCCGTTGCCTGTTGCGAGTATTTTTTTACCTACACGCTTTTCCCGTTCAAGAACAACAACCTCTGTATTATCATTTTTCGCTGCGATTGCCGCCATCAATCCTGACGCACCGCCGCCAATTACAGCTACTTTCATTGTGTGCATCCTTTCAAGCGTTGTTTTTATTATTATCTGATATCGTCTGTTTACGATCACGCCTCATCTGTTTTTCCTTCATAAGCACGTATTCAGTATTTATAGTTTTGAAAATCGCAACGACAGGCACTGCTATTACCATTCCTACAAACCCGAACAAGGTTCCGCCAACAGATACTGCGATAATAATAGCCAGCGGTCTTATATCCAGACGTTTGCCCATAACTCTCGGTGCAAGAACATTTCCGTCCAGCTGCTGTAATATCAACATAATCAGCGAGCACCAAAAAGCCGTTAAAGCACCGTCAGATATCAGCATAACAACCGCCGATACTACCCACGATATAATTGAACCGAAATACGGTATCAAGTCCATAAATCCAATAAAAACGCCCAGAAGTAATGCATATTTCACACCCGAAACACTTAAAATTATACTTGATGCAATTGCCATAACAATACAGCAAATGAAACGCGAATATAAATACTGCATAAAAATATTGTTTATATTCGAGCACTGTTCAAGTACGCTATTAGCCTTTTCCGGTTTAATTATCAGCCGCACAAACCTTTTTGCCGAACGAATAATATGCTTCTTGTCAAGCACCATATAAACCGACGCTATAAGTGCAATAACAACATTAAAAATCCCTGAAGTAACTGACAAAAGACCCTGTGCATATTTCCCGAACTCGCTTACTGATTTTGAGTTGAGCCACGAAGAAATACCATTAACAATTCCTGATAAATCAATAGAAATATTAACACCCTCAAGCCGTTCGTTAACGTTGGAAACCCACCCCGAGGTTCTCTCTATAAATACAGGGAAATTATCAGCCATATCCAAAAGACTTTTATACATTGCCGGTAACAAGGTACTTAAAATCAAAAACACAAGTGCAAGAAAAACAACAAAAACTATTGCTACACTGAACCCGTGTGAATGCTTCTTAATATAGGCAATATTTGTCTTTTTTCTCAACAGCGACTGGAGCTTTGTTGTAGGTATGTTAAGCACATACGCAATAACAAATGCAAATATAAACGGTTTGAAGGCGCTGATTACACTGCCAAACGCCGAAACGATTGTACTGAAGCTGTCAAAGGTTTTGTAGACTGCAATGAGAGCCACACCTAATACGAAAATTGTTACCCATCTGGAATGTTTTTTTAACCAATCAAGCATCTTATCTATGCCTTTCTATAAAATAATAACTTTAAATTAAGGCTGAGCAGACAAACTACTCAGCCTTTAATATTAACTTACTGATTAATCTGATACTATAACAAACTTGGCTGTAAATGCACCTGTAGTTGTTGCACCTCTACATTCAACAGAATCACCTATTGAAATTGATGCCATCTTAATTGTATCACCGTCGTAGTCCATAAACTTTGTCTTATTATCGCTGCAGAATACAGTTACAGGCATACTTGAGCCATCCATAACTACTGAAATAAATCCGTAAGAAGTATTTACAGCAGTTACAACACCGTCAATCTTTCCGTCTGTTGTGATAACGGTCGGTGCACTTGCAATCTTTGTAACAGCATCTGACTGTACAGTGAGCGTAAGAGCGTCACCTACACGCAAATCGT
>CAYMCT010000071.1:0-6978 GCA_964389075.1 uncultured Lachnospiraceae bacterium | reverse complement strand
CTGCTCTTGGCATCTTTTACCACCTCAAGCTTAGTATATCACTTTTTGCTCCTTTTGTCAAGACAAGAGAACCGTCCCCCTGTCTTATTGTTTAATGATTCTCGACCATTTTTGCCGATTCTACAATTTTAATAAATTCGTTTGTTTGTGCCTCATCAGAGTTTTCTATTCTTATCCAATTTACTCCTGATCCTGTTAACCCAGCTACACCATTAGCATAACAATCCCACGTTACATCTGTCTCTAAAAATTCACTTTCAATCTGTTGCATAACAACATCTCCAACACCCATTCCATACTCATACCCTATAACCAAACGAGGTGTTTTTCTGTTGTTACTCATGCTAGGTATTTCAATTATCAATGTGTGTCCAACTTCACCCCATTCATTATAAACATAATACCCTTCAGGCACATCGAATGTATAACCAGTATACATATCTTTCATGTACTTCACTACTTTTGGTCCCAAATCAACAGATTTCTCAGTTTCTGTTATCTTGCAAACCAGATCATTCCACATTTTATCAAAAGCTATTTCATGATTTGGGGAAGTTTCATACTCAAAATATATTTTACCTCTGATTTCTACCAAAAATTCATCTGATGTTTTTAGAAGGAAATGTGCGTCATCTTCATCCTTATATACACATACGATTTCTATATTATTATCTTTATAAACAATGTTATCGCAAATTTCATATCCAAGATTTTCTATATCATGTTCAATATCTCCTACAGATTTTATTGCCAAATCTTCAATCTCTAATTCAACATAGAAATCCCCCATATCATGTATTATCAAACACAAATCATATGAACCATCATAAAATTGTTTACCTCCAATACATTCTTCGCAACACGCTGCAATAGGCAAGCTAATTTTTAATCGGTCACAAAAAAACAGTCTTTCTGAATCAGTATCTATTGTTACAGTATTCGTTCCCTCAATCCATCCCACACTTCCCCCCAACAGCTCGGTTACTTCTCTTATCGGAAGATATAATTTCTTATTAATAACAATCGGAGATGTTTCTATTTCGGTTTTGCTGTAATCCTTTTCAAAAACTACTGTCAGTTTGTCTTTTTGCATTGTATATACAATAATATTATTAGAGGGCGAATTCTCTTTTGAATCTCTGCATACTTCTATTTTGCCTGTTTTTGCATCCCAATCTATAATTATACCTAAAACGTTTTCAATATCTTCAGCTAACATCATAGTATAATCATTTTTAATAAACGCCCTCTCTGTTAAAGCCACATCTTGACCGTCAACAGAAATCGAAATTTCTGTTGACGCAAAGGCATTATCTGACATACAAAACACACAAAATAGTATCAAAAACATTATATTTCTCATCATTTAAACCTCACAAAAAAATCCCCTAAAAATAATTTTTTCTCAGTTCAACGTTATTCTCAGCACGAATAGCGTTTTCATTAATCACAACACCATTAACCATTGTGGTCTCCTGATGAATTTCTACAGCTTGATAATCAGCACCAACAGGGGTAATATTAATAAGATATGGCAATCCTACTACTTTTAATTCATTTACTGGTGCTTCTAACCACGTCATATTCCCATTCATATCAAGCCCCCAATACCAACCATTTACCATTTTTCTAACATTTGCAATACCTGATTTTTCAATTAAACAATGAATCAATTCATGTGCTAAACCTATATAAGCAGGTCTCGAATAAATTAAGTCACCATTCTCGGAATATAACTCAGTCAAATAAAAGACAGGGGGACGGTTCTCTTGTCTTTTAATTTTTGATTTTTCAGGACAGGAGAACCGTCCCCCTGTCTTGTGTATTTTTTACTAAAAAAATTCTTTGTACTTTTTTCTAAAAAACTATTGACTTTTAATAGTTAGTCTCCTTTTTTCAGCTTTACTGCAACTTATTTAATCTATTTGTGCTATCAGACTAAAATCATTTAGTGATCCCAATCTGCAATCGCCGCCATTTGCACTGCCTACGGCAAAGGTTTTCATGCCTGCTCTTTTTCCTGCCTCTATGCCTGCATCCGCATCCTCCACTATAGCACAATCTGTGTTTTTAACACCAAGAAATTCTGCTGCCTTTAAGAAAACCTCCGGATCAGGCTTTGAATTTGTAATATTATTTCCATCAGAAACAGCATCAAAATAGTTATCCAAGCCTATCCGTTTTAATATTATAGGTGTATTCTTACTTGATGAACCTATTGCAATCTTTACACCTTTGTCTTTTAAAGCTCTTAGAGTATCCATAACTCCAGGTAATATATCATCTGGTGTAAGCTTTTGAATAAAATCAACATAATATTCGTTTTTACGTGCTGCAAGTGATAGCTTTTCCCCTTCTGAGTATACTTTTGCTGCTCTTTCAAGCACAATATTAAGACTCTCCATACGGCTTACCCCTCGAAGCCTGTTATTTATTTGTTTGTCAAAGTATATCCCTTCTTCATCTGCCATTTTTTTCCAAGCATCGTAATGGCAGTCATCTGTGGACACTATCACTCCGTCCAAATCAAATATCACCGCTTTAATATTCAACCTCAACACCCTCCTTCGTTATTTCATATTCTTTATCATATATTTCTGCTTTAATATTTTCGCCTCGAAGAATTGTAAAGACAGGGGGACGGTTCTCTTGTCTTTTAATTTTTGATTTTTCAGGACAGGAGAACCGTCCCCCGTCTTCACTGTCTGAATACCTTTATAAGCTCATTATACCAAAAATTTCACTATTTGTAAAGGAGTTTATCAAATTTTATGCTGAGGAGCTGTTCTCTTGATACACCACATTCTTTCGCAATCACAGAACAAAAAATAATATACTTAATTCTATTGAAAAAATTATAATTATATGGTAAAATTAAGCTATTTAAAAATAGGAGGTAGATAGACATTGAAGAAATTGACAAAAATTTTATGTACGGTACTCTGTATTTCAGCATTAGCACCGGTATGCGCTTCGGCAAAAAATGTTGATGTGTATGTGAACGGACATATACTAAGCGTTCAGGGGTATCTTGACGGCGGTACAACTTATGTTCCAATCAGAGCCGTAAGCGAAGGCCTTGGTGCTGATGTAAGCTGGGACGGACAAAGTGTTCACGTGCTTATGGAAGAGGACGAGCTTGTATCAAACCTTATAGAAAATGCCAGCAAAAGTGTTGTGGCAATAGTGGGAAACTATAAAGGCGGTTCTTATTCATCGTCGAGCAATTACAATGAATCCACCGCTCACGGAACGGGCGTTGTTATAAAATCCAACGGACTTATTCTCACAAATGCTCACGTTGTATCTGACATCGAAAATATTACGGTTGTGTTCAATGACGGAACCAGCTATGCTGCAACCGTTCAGTGCATAGACGAAACATCCGATCTTGCAACGATAAAAATAAATAAGCTTGGTCTTACTCCAATAAAACTCGGCACATCTGACGATATAGTGGTAGGCAGAACCGTAATCGCAATCGGAACCCCGCTCACGCTCAATATGCGTAATTCGGCAACCAAAGGAATTATAAGCGGCAAGGACGTGCCGGTAAACGGCTGCACATATCCGCTTACTCAGACAGACGCCGCAATAAACGGCGGTAACAGCGGCGGTCCGCTTATCAACTTGCAGGGCGAGCTGATAGGAATAAACTCAAGCAAGTATGCAGGAGTTGGTATAGAGGGCATTGCTTTTTCAATTCCGCTCGAAACTATCAACTACGTTCTTGACGAATTTGAAACAAACGGAAAAGTTTTACGTCCCGATATAAAGGTTGGTTTTGACGAGTCCTGGGAGGCAAGAATAGGCTTGCCGACAACAAAGGGCATTACAGTTAAAAATTCAAGCTCAGAAACACTCCTTAACGGCGATATTGTTACAAAAATTAACGGAGTTGAGGTGCACAGTATAACAGATTACAACAAAGCTATCCGTGATACCTTCAACGGCACAATGAATGTAACATTTACAAGAAACGGCGCAGTACAGACCGCTTCTGTAGCATATGAGCTTAAATAACGGTAACAGAAAAAGAGCCGCATTAACCGCGGCTCTTTACTTTTTCACTTCAATTCAAATGAAGTGCAGTCTGTACATTCTATCATAGTAGGGTTTGATTCGTGTGTGCCCACCATAATATTTGACAAAGAACAATAATCCTCATCCTTGCAGTGATTCTTGCACTGTGTCACTGTACATTTGATACTCTTATTAGGGTTACAGTTACAACTCATTTTTGAGTTTCCTCCCGTATAATAGAAATGGTATGTTCAAAAGCTTTTCTGCCGTTGAACAATTATAGTATCTGCAAAAAACGAAGTTTTATTACGGAAATTTTTAGAATTTTATACACCCATAAACTTCAACGCCACTATACTCATATCGTCCTTTGCTATGTTTCTGTTCTTTTCAAGCGCTGTGTCCATCACCTCTTTTGATAGCTCGTCCATACTCTCAAACGGTTTGATTATTATCTTTTTTATCCAGTCGGTTCTCGATGCACTGTAACCCGATTCTGTTATTCCGTCGGTCATCATCAATATAGTATCACCTTCATTGAGATTAAATGCTTTTTTGTCAAGACGTATATCTGACAAAATCCCCACAGGTGCCGACACCGACGATATTGCCTTGACCTCATCTCCGTTCAGCATTACAGTTTCCGCACTGCCTATCTTATACAGCTCTGTCTCGCCTGTATATAAGTTTATACATAACAAATCAATCGTAGAATATATCTCTCCGTCCATATTAAGACAAAGCGATGAATTGAGAATACCCAATGCAGTTTTTATGCTGAATCCCGATTTCAGAAAGCTTGTCAACAATCTCAGTGCAGCGGCACTTTCATACTGTGCCTCTTTTCCGCTGCCCATACCGTCAGCAATAATAACGAAAAATTTGCCGTGCTCGGTAGTGAACACAGAAATACTGTCGCCGTTGGCAGGCGACCCCTCCTTAGGTAGCTGCAGCACAGATGTTTCAACAGTATAAAGTGATTTTGACACATACTTGCTCAAGCCGTCTTCTATCGTTTCAAACTCAACAGGTCTTTGTAAAACTTCAGATATTACACCCTCAACCGTTGTTTTATTTACTTTCGGTGCTAATCTCAGATAAACCTCGCAGTTTCCGCCCGTACTCTCTATTGTGCTTATCTCATAGGTCATTATTCCCTGCTTGTCCAATTCTTCTACTATTTTTTCTTCTTCCTTTTCAAGGAACGCAAACCCGTTCTCTATATCACCTGCCATACCCGAAAACAGTCTGCACAGCTCACCATACTGCGACGAAATCAGATTTCGTGTTACAACCGAATCACTGCGCCTGATAATATCACGTTTAAACAGCTCATATACGTGATTGATTTCATTTATAAACATATCTGAGCGTATACACTTCTCACAGAAATGTACCGGAATATTTTCTTCCGTAAGCATTCCCTCTGATTCAATAACTCCGATAAGCTCCAGAACATTTTTATATGTTCTTCGGAAATCCGTTTGCCAGCATTTTCCGCACATTTTACAGCCGCCGCACACTCTGTCGGCTGTTTCATCAAGAATAGTTCCGATGTCGTCAGAATATTTTTTCAGCCTGCCTTCAGAAACAGCCAGAAAACATTCGTGCAGACTTTGAAATGCATTGCCTGCCTGTTTAAGCCGCATAGTAAGGTATTCTCTCATACGACGGTCGGGACTTACCGATTCCACGTGAAGTGATTTTGTGAAAAAGCCTTTAAAATATTCCAGCACGATACGGGGTGTAATCAAAAAAAGAATACTTCCTGCAAGAATATCAAACATATTGAACGGGACATTATATATATTGCCTGTGTATATGAGCGCAATTGCACCGGCACAAACATAACCTATTATACATCCGGCTTTTTTCAGCCCGTTCATAAGGCTTGAAAACACTGCACAGAATCCGTATATTCCCACCATAATCATCGACTCGGAATTTGACATTGACGATATAAAACCGATACAAATTCCCATACAGCCCGCTGCCGCTACCGACGAATTCAGTGCTGTTAAAAGAATAACATATACTGCAAATGCGTTTGTAAGCCGTACAGGACCGAGCATAAAACCGTTAAGTCCGGCTATCACCACGCCCACGGCAATGGCGGTGCTTATACACTCCTCCTGCGTGGAATTAAACGTGTAATTTTCCGAAACAGGCTGTGATTTTCTGAACACTATGTACATCAATCCGCAAACAATGCTTTCTATGCACAGCTGAAAAACGTCGTACATACTGCCCAAATCTGTAAAAAGCGTTGCAAGTCCGCCAACAAATATACCCATACCGCAGGCAATCGGATACGCTGCATTCTTTTTGCCGCGGTAAAGCTTTATGAACATCCAGTATACCAGAAGTGCTATCAGATATTTCGCAATGGCTCCGACGCCTGCAGATGTGTACACACCTGCACATACCGCCGCAATTCCTATGTACGCAATTCGTTTATCGAATGTTGCCGCAAACATCGCCACACCAAACGGCATCACTCCCATCACCGATGCTCTTGCCGCAAGCAAAAGAATTACCGACGGCAATATATCCTTAACTCCCGGGACACGCAAGGGCGGATTTACCGTTGCTGTCTTTATCTCGTTCATGTTCATTATTCCTTTCATAACATAATGAGGCTATTATAGCACACACAATACATAGTTTTTGTCACATTTTAATGTCGAATATAAAAAAACGTCCGACATTTTTTTCGCTCTTTACTTTATGCAGTTTTTATGATATTATTACTGTAATAATTATACTTACAGGAGATAGTTTATGAAGCGTATTCTTGTTTTTTCAGATACACACGGAAATATTAATTTGTGCTTGGATACAATTAACCGCATACCGGCAGATATAATTATTCACGCCGGTGACTATGTTCGTGACGCAGAAGATTTAGTGAGTATATATCCCGAAAAGGAAATATATTACGTGAGAGGAAACGGT
>CAYMCT010000070.1:0-6981 GCA_964389075.1 uncultured Lachnospiraceae bacterium | reverse complement strand
ATATAAAGCTTGATATACTGATAAAGAAACGCTATCCTGTCATGCTTTTTAAATCACAAATCCCATATGAGAGTGCACATATGTTTGTGAATGTACAAAGAGCGAATAATCAATAAAACAGAGGTGATACCATGAAAAAGAGATTATTAAGCTATCTGCTTGCGGCTGCAATGATATTTACGAATATAAGTGTTGTTGCAGAAACAGACGGAACAGAAACAACGGACACAATTGAGTGCACGCTGTCACCTGAAAATTATGCGGTTGCACATCTTTCCAATACAGGCTATGCGGATCATCTGTCAAAAGCAAAGCTGCTAAATTTGTATTATAATACTCCGTATACAAGCGGTTCAATATATACCGAATTCGGAAGTGTAATTTCAAGTTACAGAGTGCCGCTGAAAACAGCTATCGAAACTATGTCTGTAAGTTATCAGATTGGTTCGGGTTCAGGCATAAAAACGGACAGATATGTACCTGTATTTTATGACACCAATAAATTCAGTATTGATGCTGAAGCAGGTTTGTATACAGGACCGAGAGACACAACAGAGGCATCGGCAGAATATGCGTCAGCAGCGGCATATGCAGATAACTACTGGTGCGGCACAGGAACAACTACGCATGATTTCAAGGGCAAGAGCTTTGAAAATCAGGTTGCATATGAGATAAACACAACAACTACAGGCTATGTTGCTCACGATGTTTCACAAACTGCTTTAACGGCGTATCTTGCTGATGCAGATGAAGAATATATCACCTTTGCAACGGGACGTGAGGTAAGCGGATATACAAACGCATATCTGAATGTCAAATCTGAGGAGGAAATTCCGACACTTACTCTTACATATTCAAAAAGCGATTTGCTTGAGCTTATAAATGCAACAGCAGAAGCAGATGTTGAGGGATTAATAAATGATTTGGGTGCTATTGGGGTATTTGCCGGAACTACTAACGGCTACGATGCGTATTCATCACTCATTGCTGATGCAAAGAGCTATGTAAATAGTACGATTTACGAAACAATCGCAAACGGCGGATTTGAGAGCTTAGCCACATTCTATACAGCTTATGATGAAAGTGTGAGCTTTGCACAAAGCAACGGAACGCTGATTGCAATAAATAATGTCACATCAGCGGCTGAAATGAAAGCAATGCTTGAAGAGCTTGGAGCGGCAGGCTCGCTTGATGGTACAGCTTGCGGTTATGATGGCTATAAGGAGCTTATTTCAGTATTAAAAGAAGATGTTATTAACGGTCTTTATGCTGTAGTTGAAGAAGGCGAATTTGCGGGAACAGATGAATTTTACACATTATATGAAAGTCTTGTTTCAGAAGCGAATACCGAATTTCTAAATATTATAAACAGTGAAGATACCGACATGGATTCGCTTGTAAACGAATTGGGCGAATTGGGATTGCTCGATAAATATGCTGAAAATCCGTACAGTGTATATAACACACTTAACGACGACATGAAGCTGAATGTAACAACAACGCTCCATGCAGGCGGATTTGAAAACACAACGGCATTTTATGAGGCATATGATAAAGCTGTCATATACGAATTAAATATAGAAGTCGAGCTGATGCCCGAAAACCGTGCTGTAATACACATCACAAGAGATGGTTATGCAGACCATGAAAAAAATTCAAAGCTGTTGGGTGCGTACTATAACATCGACTACAGCGGAAGTATATATGCAGAATTCGGAAGCTTGATATCCGGTTACAGAGTGGATTTAAAAGACATCATATCCGAAATGAAAGTGAAATATTATGTCGCTAAAGGCGGAATGCAGTCGGGAAGAACCATTCCTTTGTACTATGACTTCAATATGTTTGCCATAGATGCCGAGGCGGGCTATTACAAGGGAGCGACAGCGGCAACGGATACAACCGAAGCGGTTGAGGCAACGCAGGAATATAATGATATTCTCGAATACACAAAGAATTACTGGCCTGAAAGCGGATATAATGCAAGCGGTACGGCGTTTGCTTCGCAGGTAGCACACAATATACTTGAAACAACAACAGGAACAAAAGTATATGATATGACCGACACTCTGCTTGATAAGTTCATTGACAGTGGCTCGGACAGCATAACGTTTGCAACAGGTCGTGAAACAAGCGAATACGCAAACGGTTCATTCAGTGTTTCTACACAGGCAAGGATACCGAAGCTTGTACTTACATATGACACATATGATGTTCTTGAAAAAATAAATTCATCAACAGATTCCGGAATGGCTGAGCTCATAGACCAAATGGGCAGAATGAATATGCTTGAACGGGGCGAATTCGTATATGAAGCATATACGGAACTGAGCGATAAACAAAAAGCAAGAGTATCTGATACATTATATGAAAAGGTTTCGGCGAAAGCGTATACAACATTCGATGCATTTGTTGCTGATTTTTACAATGCGGTTGATAAGGCTGAAACAAAGCTTTCATACATAGCCGTATCGGATTCTGAAAAGAAATACGATTTGGCAGAAGATGCGGCAGGAAAAACCGTAACAATATCGGCACCTGTGCATTTTGCGGAAACAAGCGGTACGTTCACTGCAATACTTGCAGAATATGCAGACGGCAGACTTGTAAATGTAAAAACAGACGATGTATCCTATACAGATACAGAGATTGAGTTTACACATACTCTCTCAGAAGATGTAACAGATGTTAAACTGATGGTGTTCGACTCGCTCAGCGGTATGAAGCCACTTTGTGAATCAGTGTCCGACCGTGATGGTATAATAGATGGCAAAAAGATACTGTTCATCGGTAACTCTCATGTTTACAGAGGTATGACTGTTATAGAAAAGGAACTATCTATTCTTGATCAGGAATCGAGATCAGACGATACAGGATATTTCTATCAGCTGTGTAAAGCAAACGGCTACGATGTGTCTATAACTAACTGGACATTCTCAGGTCACGGACTGTTCCACATATTCGGTGGTAATCCATGTACCTATAATAGCTCATGTAACGGCAAGGTACACGAGGATTATCTCATAGACCGTGATTTTGATTATGTATGTATTAACTCGGGTACAGGTGCAAATTCAGAAGCAAAGTTTATGGAGAATGTCACATATATAATGGACTTCTTTGAAGAAGAAAATCCTGATGTAAAATTCGTACTGCTTGCAAATGCAAGCTCATATGGCTGTAATGCTACCGATACTGCATATACAGGAGTAACAGATAAATATGCAGAGCTTGAGGATATGGGCGTTATAATTGCTGACTGGGGAAGAGTAGTAACAGGAATAATTGACGGTGATTATACTGTTCCGGGTGCAAATTATGATTATACAAAGAGCAGTTTTATTGTTTCAGACCAGTATCATGCAAATGCACTCACAGGCTATATTACAACTCTTACGGCATATTGTGCGGTTACAGGCGAGTCAGCTGTAGGTCAGCCGTATGAATTCTGTACCGATTCAAGCATCAATTCAAAGTTTGATATGCTTAGTTATGCAAACAAATATTATACAAACGGTGCTTCGGATACAAACTTCGATGAGATTTTTGAATCCGAAAGTGATATAAGAGGTATTCAGAGTGTTGTTGATGAGGTTATAGAGTCAAAAGCGTACCGTAACAATTCTGATGAATAAATAAATTAATCCATAAAGAAAGGGGTGATAATGATGGATACAATAAAGATTAACAAGGCTGACGTAAAAATGGTTGCGCACCGTGGTCTTAGCGGTATTGAAACCGAAAACACTATGTCGGCGTTTGTTGCGGCTTGTAACAGAAGCTATTACGGCGTTGAAACTGACGTTCACGTTACAAAGGACGGAAAGCTTATACTGTTCCATGACGATACTGTTAAGCGAATGACAGGTCTTGATATGCCGAATGTTGAGGAATGCACCTTTGATGAGCTGAGAAGCCTTACGCTTAATACCGTCTGGAGCAAGTTTGAAGCAGGCGAGGGAGAACCGAGCCGAAAGGATTTGGTAATGCCAACCCTTAAAGAATACATTGCTATATGTAAAAAGTACGGAAAGAAATGTATTCTTGAAATTAAGAACCTTGTTACAAAAGAGGATATTGCAAACATTGTTAATGAGATAAAGGAAATTGATTATCTTGATAATGTAGTATTTATCTCATTCCAGTTAGGTAACCTCATAATGCTGCGTGAGCTTTTACCAAATCAGCCATTGCAGTATCTTTTAGACGCTTACACCGATGATAACGGTGCAGAAATGGATAAATATAATCTTGATTTGGATATACGTTACACAAATCTTACAAAAGAGCTTGTAGACCTTATGCACTCAAAAAATCATCTTGTAAACTGCTGGACGTGCGACGACTCTGCGGCGGCAGAGGAGATTGCCGGTTGGGGTGCAGACTTTATAACATCAAATATTATAGAGTAAACAATAAAAGAAAGGAATGATAAAAACAATGAAAAAGAGATTTTTAAGCTATCTTCTTGCTCTTGCAATGACACTTTCTCTTGCTCCCGTAAGCGTTTTTGCTGAGGATACAACAACGGAAGATACAGGAACAACGGAAGAAGTATCGGATACTTTTGAGTATGAATTGTTGCCGAAAAATTATGCAACAATTTATTTGCAGATAGACGGTTATCATACTAAATCACGAACAATAAATACTTATTATAACACTCCATATACTGCAAATTCGTATATATATACTGAGCATGGAAGTATAATTTCTAGCTATAAAGTACCTGCAAAGACAGCTCTTACTACTATGGCTGTCAGCTATAACACAGCAAAGGGTTCGGGTATAACATCGTCAAGATACATTCCAATAGTTTATGATACAAATAAATTTGCGATAGATGCAACTGCAGGAGTGTATGCCAGTGATTCAACTGAATATGCGACTATCAAGGCTTATACAGAGAATTATTGGTGTTCGACAGGAACTACAAGCCATAGTATGTCAGGTCTAAATTTTGCAAGTCAGGTTGCGGCTAAGATAACAACGACAACAACAGGTTATCAGTCGTATGATGTAACATCAACAGCATTGACTGCATTTTTGGCAGATATTGATGAAAATTATCTGACATTTGCAACAGCTCGTGAAGTGAGCGGATATTCTGATTCTGCTTTGGGTTTAACAACTGAATCAGTAATTCCAAAACTAACTCTTACATATTCAAAATCAGCTTTGCTTCCAATTATCAATGCAACTGCAGAGACGGATATGCCGGCATTGATTGACGAGTTGGGTACTATCGGTGCATTGGCTGACAGTACAACAATCGGTTATGCAGGATATACAGCTCTTTCAGAAAGATTGCAGAAGTATGCGTGTGAGTTGCTTTGTGATGAGATGGGAGCAGGCTTTGCAAATTATGAAGCATTTATAACAGCATATGAGGCAGCTGTAGCAGAGGCTTCGACTGTATCAGCAGGTGACCCGATTGTAACAGAGGTTTCTCCGGTGAATTATGCATCAATCCATATTTTCGATGGTGGCTATCACGGTTATGCAAGAGATGAGGTTGTTTATTACAATACACCGTATTCGGAAAATGCAAAGCTATATGCAGAGAGCGGTAGTGTAATTACAAGCTATGAAGTGCCACTAAAAACTTCTCTCGATGCTATGTCAATCAACTATTCTATAAACACAGCAGGACAGATGTCAAACGGTAGTGTTCCTGTATTCTATGACTTGAACAAGTTTGAGATAGATGTACCTGCAGGTAAGTATGCAATGGTTGACGAAACAGCAACAGAAGCTCCTGTAGAAGAAGCAACAGAAGCTCCAGTTGAGGGTGAAGAAGAGGAAGAGGGCAGCGACGGTGCTGTTGACATTCCTGAAGAGGAAGTAACATTAGATGTATATGGCATAACAAAAACATATACAGACAACTATTTCCCTGCAAGTGATGGTTCATATGGATATTCAGGAAAGGCTTTCGCAGGTCAGGTGGCATATAAAATAACTTCATCATCAACAGGCAGATTGGCTCATGATGTAACATCAACAGCTATGGCTGCATATGTTGATGATCCTAATGCAGATTATATAACATTTGCTACAGGACGTGAAACAAGCGGATACATTAATTTCAGTGTTAATGTAAGCACCACAAATTATATTCCTACATTGACACTTACATATAACGCTACTGATATTGTAGACTACATCAACTCTGCTGAATCGGCAGATGCACTTGAAGCAATTCTTGTAAACCTCGGCAAAGCAGGTATCCTTGATGAGGGTACATATGGCTATGCAGGTTACACAGGTCTTGGTGCAAAGTACAAGCAGACAGTACGTACATCAATCTATGAGGAAATTGCAGAGGGCGGTTACCTCAGATTTGCAGATTTCTTAAACACATATGATGCGGCAGTTCTCTATGCAACAAACAGCGTTATAGATAACCCTGACGTACATATCAACTTTAACGACGGAACAGCAAACGATGTTTCGGGCAACAATAAGAACGCAACAATCGTAGGTGCCGGCTTTACAACAGGCCCTGACGGTTCAAAGGCATTAAAGGTAGAAAACGATTTCGGTAAAACTGCTCAGCAGTACCTCAACATGGGTGCTTATGATTTCAGCACAGACAGCTTCTCAATCGTATTCTGGATGAAAGCTCCGAACAGAGGTATTGACTTCGAGGTATCGGGCGACAGTATTGCAAGCGGTACAGTAGTTGATTTCTCAACCTATACAGGAACAAAGGGCGGTGTTGCTCTTTCAAACAAGGACTTCTCAGTAAACGACAACACAGGTTTCGCATTTGCGGCTATGCCGAGATATGCAGACTTCTCATACAACATGAAGATGAGCGATGCAAACGCTGTTAATACAGTTGGTGTTCAGACAGCTAATGATTCAAGATGGCATCAGCTTTCATATGTTGTAAACAGAGCAGGAAACGCTACTTTCTATGTTGACGGAACAGTTGTAAAGTCAACAGATATTTCATCTGTTGCAGGTTCACTTGGT
>CAYMCT010000069.1:0-7084 GCA_964389075.1 uncultured Lachnospiraceae bacterium | reverse complement strand
ACCGGAGTCTGTACAACTCCATGCACTGTGCGGAACTCTCCGCGTCGAGCTTTTCCGTTTGTGTGTAATATTTTAAACATAATGTAATTCCTTTTTATCAAATCAGTATTTATCGCTTAAATTATAGCATGAGTGCGAGCAAAAGTCAATATTGAGTTAGTGCGGCTTTTTGTTGACAATAAAATTAACCTATGGTATAATTAACACATTATATGTAAAGGGGATTTCAGATGAAAACATCAGATTTTTATTATGACTTACCGCAGGAGCTTATTGCTCAGACTCCGCTTGAAAAGCGTGACGAATCAAGACTTATGGTGCTTGATAAAAATAACGGAAAAATAGAGCATAAGCATTTTTATGATATTATAGATATGTTAAATGAGGGCGATGCACTTATATTGAACGATACCCGAGTTCTTCCTGCACGTCTTTACGGCGTAAAAGAGGAAACCGGCGGAGCGATTGAGTTTCTGCTCTTAAACAAACACTCTCTCGATACGTGGGAGGTAATCTTAAAGCCGGGCAGACGTGCAAAGCCCGGGGCAAGGTTTGTATTCGGAAATGGGGAGCTTAAAGCCGAAGTTTTAGAAGTTGTAAACGAGGGAAACCGACTTGTGAAATTCGAATATGAAGGTGTATTTGAAGAGGTTCTCGACAGACTCGGCGAAATGCCCCTGCCGCCGTATATAACCGAAAAATTAGAGGATAAAAACCGCTATCAGACGGTATATGCAAAGCATGACGGCAGTGCGGCGGCACCTACGGCAGGCTTGCATTTTACGCCCGAAATCCTTGAAAAAGCAAGGAAAAAGGGTATAAATATCGGTTTTGTGACTTTGCACGTAGGCTTGGGTACATTCCGTCCTGTTAAGGCGGACGAGATTGCGGAGCATAAAATGCATTCCGAATTTTATATCCTACCCGAGGAAACAGCAGAATTAATAAATCAGACAAAAGCAAACGGTAAGAGAGTTATATCGGTAGGTACAACCGCAACACGCACCCTTGAAACTGCAGGAATGAGCGGTATGCCGCTCAAAGCATCATCGGGCTGGACGGATATTTTCATATATCCGGGCAAGAGCTTTAATGTTATTGACGCACTTATAACAAATTTTCATTTACCGGAATCAACGCTTATTATGCTTGTTTCGGCACTTGCAGGCAGGGATAATGTACTGAACGCATATGAAACGGCGGTTGAAGAAAAATACAGATTTTTCTCATTCGGTGATGCGATGTTTATTGTTTAAAGGGAGTATATTTAAAGATGCTTCAGAAAAGGCTTGATTTTTGATGTGACCCCAAAAAGTTAGACTTTTTGGGGTCACATTATTTCACTTATTTACTTACGAATACATACTCCGCACCTGCTACTGCGTTTTCGATTGTGAATTCGTTGTCTTCTCCGAAATCCACATCGGCTCCGTTAAATGTCAATACGTTTTCTTTTTCGTATCCGATTGTAACATCACCGTCTACTGCCGGAATAATTTTTATTTCTGTTGCCTCACCGTTTTCCCACTTAATTGAAACCGCTGCGCCGTTTTTAGCCTTTATACCGCTTATCTCGCCGCTGTCCCATACAGAAGGAAGTGCAGGCAGAATATAAATATCGCCCGTATGTGACTGCATCAGAAGCTCCATAACACCTGCAGCAGAGCCGAAATTGCCGTCAATCTGGAACGGCGAATGTGTGTCAAAGAGATTTGAATATGTCTTCTTTGCAAGCTGATAGCGGAACAGTTCAAGAGCCTTGTCGCCCTCTAATGCTCTTGCCCAAAGCAAGAACTTGTTTGAGCATGACCAGCCTGTTGAATCATCACCACGCTTTTCCAATACTACCTTTGCACCCTCCAGTAATTCAGGAGTATCACGGTTGATTAATGTTCCCGGATAAAGTGCAACAAGATTAGAAATATGTCTGTGGACAGGGTCACCAAGTGAGTTTCCATCCGAATCCGTATTATAGGTTGTTTCCTCTGCCCACTCCTTGACCTGACCGTCATCACCAAGCTCTACAGGAATTTCAAGATGGTTTCTTATTTCTTTCCATGCTTCAACCTTATCTGTGTCTATGCCTAAGATTTCTGCCGCCTTTATTGTATAATCATACATACCTGCAACAAGCTGTAAATCATATTTTATACCCTCGTGTGTAGGTCCGTGCTCAGGCGAACGACCCCTCCACGTTGTGTAATAATATCCGTCAGGATAATTTTCTGTATCAGTAGTTGTTTTCTTCATGTTAGTATAGAGATACTGAGTATAGAAGTTCGCCGCCTTACGCATTATCGGATAAAGCTCTGTTTCTAACAGCTCTTTATCTCCTGTTGTCTGATACAAATCCCAGAGGTTATACATAAGCCATGCAGTGTTGCCCGGTGACTGAATATTGGTTGAACCTGTCATATCGGTTGTACCCATAATCGCCTGCTTTGTATGCATGATAAATACATCGTTCTTGTCATCAGCTGAATCGGTAAATATTATCTTACCGTCATTATATGTATATGACTTAGGTGTAACCTTGTACATATTCTTTGCTGTTATGCGACCCGCCGGAATTTGTGAATTAAACCACTTCACAAGCGACATACCGCTGTCTAAAAGGTTTGCACCGCCTGCGAACCAGTAATTCATTTCCATATTTATATTAATACAGTAGCATGAACCCCATATTTCCGCAACCGACTGACACCATTTACCCTGCAGGGTTGCAGGCATGGTTGTACTGCGTGATGATGAAATCATCATATATCTTGCATAGTTATAATGCAATTCTTCAAGGTGCTTGTTAAGATTTTCATATGATGCAGCATCATACGAAACCTTAGTTGTACCGTCAGACTGTGCAGTTGTTCCCACAACCTTGCCGTATGATGACTGCAGTTCATCTGTGGGAATCTGACATATTTCATCATCGTCCGTAAGTGAGAACTTAACTGTATCAAACTGCAATTTATAGTCTGCAATATGCTCCGCTTTAAGCTCATCATAGCTTAAAGCCTGTGCATTATTCATTCTTGCTGTTGCCTTATCAATCGCCGCCTGAACACCCAATTCACTCTTATACGGAGTTTTTGTCATATCAACGCTTCCGTCGGACTTTAACTCAAATCTGTCGGGGTCATAATCAGTTGCCGCACTAACTATAATTGTAACACCGGTACTTCCCGATACATTCACAAAATTATATCCGTCAGTAACTGTACCGTCATCAGCAATAACCTTTATTTTTGTACAGTATTCAAGGTCAGACTCCTGATTCCATGCCGCATTGCCTCCTGATAAATACGGCTCCGAATCCTTTAGCTTGCCTATAATTGTGATTTCGCCGTCATTTACCGTAACATTACCCGGATGCATCGAAACAGGCTTAACATCAAAATTTAACGCATTCGCCGTATCAGCTGTGTATCTGAACACAAGTACTTCTTTTGGGTATGTTGCAAAATATTCACGGTTATATGTTACACCATCATACTCATACTGAACGTGTGCAACTGCCTCATCAAGGTTAAGGTCACGGTAATAGTTGTTTACCTTTGCACCCTGCGGCATATCAAAGTCAACAAAGATATTACCGACACTCATATAACCGTTGATACCCTCGCTCATGTTCTTATTAACTGTACTCGAAGATACCTCGGTCTGTGTGCCTCTGTAGCCTGCTGCCCAGAAAGTTTCCTCGTTTATCTGAATCTGGTCTTTGTCAGGTAATCCAAACAACATACCGCCCATATATCCGTTACCTATCGGAAGCGCTTTCTGTTCCCAGTCGGCACCGTCACGTGCATAAATACTGTTGTTGGCTCCGTTTGATGATGCAAGATATGCACCTGTTTTGTACCACAACGCATTATCTGTTGCCGGCATTGGATAATCACTGTCATACGTATAGCTTACATTAAGTGTAGATACATCAACTAATTCAGGATCTATTCCGTACGGAACATTCTGCGGCGAAATGATACCTGCACCCATTCCAAGCCCTGACTTTTCACCTGTTATCCAATCTGCAACAAGGGGTATATTTGAATATTCACCGCTGTTCATTATTGTTACCTCGTCTGACACAACTCCGCCTGAAACGCTGTTACCTGTCCATGCGTCTGCAATCGGGGTCATTCTATTTATATTGTTCCATAAAAAAACTTTTATGTCTGCACCGTCTATAAGTGATAGTTCTTCAATATCAATATTATTTGTGCCGTTCTGTAATACTGTTTCTTTTATTGTGCTTTTTAACAGCACATCATTTTGATATTGTGCTACAATAAGCTTTGCAGATATTTCCGCATCAGGATTTTCTATTATAACACCTGTAACATTTGACTCAGTCTTTTCAACATTTATGATTTCACATATGTCGCCTGTTGCTCTTTCTGCTATAATATATACCTTTGCAAAAGACGCATTTGTAAAGTCCATATTAACATCTACGCTCTGCACGCCCTCAGAAAGACCGCTAAGAGATGTCTCTGTTTTAGCTATCTCTTTGTTGTTTTCATCAAATACCTTTATAATTGCTATATATTCCTTGCTTACAGGTACAGTTTTTTCGATGATAAGTCCATCTATACCACTTGTCTTTGTTATATCAGTTTCACCGTTCTTTAACAATAAGCCTTTTACTATGTAAGGACATTCTTCTGATGCTGCATTTTGTATAGTTACTTCAAATGTATTTGATACTTCTGTTGTCTGTATTTCTGATACAACAAGAGTTGCCTTCAATGTAACAATGCCCGCTGACGTATCTTGTGCAACCGACAAAATACCGTCCTCCGAAATCGTCACACCGCTTATATTGCCGATAAGCTCCCATTTTGTATCACGTTCGGGGATTACTATACCGTTTATCAATGGGATTGCGGTGTATTTCCTGTTTTCTCCTGCCTTTATGACCTCATCGCCGAATATTTCAACATCAGATGCATTGCCAACTGATTTTAATATCAGTGACAATGTTTTACTATATCCGTCATATGTAGCTGTAATTGTAACCGTGCCTGCGCTCGCAGCACTTGTAATTGTTAAAAGACCGCTCAAATCTATGCTTACACCCTCATATCCGTTTACCGAATACTCGACCTGTGCAGCTTCATCAACACTGCCTTTGCTTATTATTTCACTACTTCCCATTAGTGTCGTAACGCTCTCATACACATTTGCAGTATATTGTACGGTCTGGTTGTCCGGTGTGATATATTTTTCGGTTTCCTCGCAAGTAAGCTCCAATGTATCTTCACTGTCTGTCACTTCCATTTTAGAAACAGCAACAGCACTCCATTTACCAAGATTTATTGCCATTGATGAAACATCACTGTCTACCTTAACTGTTGTTGTATACCATGCATCAAACTCACAATTATTCTGCAAATCAATTACTTCTGTGCCGATTGTAATTGTGTTTTCACTGTTCGCTGCACTTCTCTCCATGCTTCCGTTATTTGTAGCCTTTGGCTTTGCGTGTGTGATTTTTATATACTTGCCTGCCTCTACAGCATTCGGCAAAGTAAGATTTACCGAAACATTGCTGTTACCACCCGAACCGAGGAACAGATAATACCCGTTATCTGCAAGTCCGCTACCATACGGATAATATCCCGAATTTGCACTTGATTTATCTCTTACAACGACATTATTATAGTTTGAAGTCGATGTTGATACCTTAAAGCCTGTACTGCCTATCTCAGCCTCTGAAAGAGAGGATGTATTAAAGTCCTTTATAACGCTATACTCATCACCAAAAGTATAAACAATTTCATCTGCATATGATGTAATTCCGATTACCGATGAACTAAGTATAGCTATACTCAGTAAACAAGAAATTAGTTTTTTCATAATATCCCTCCGTACAAAATTATCTTATAATTTAATTATATATTTAATAATCACTGTTTTCAATCTTAATTAGTCAGTTGTATTTATCAAAAAGTCAGATTTTTATATTTACAAATATAAAGTTTTATAATATACTAATATTTGAGGAGGGTTGGATATGGATGTACATAACAAAAACGAACTTCTTAATCAGAAAATATCAAAATTACAAACCGAATTTATTTTGATAGACCATGGACTATGCCCTGATTGGTCAAGAAATACACATAGACGCAAACGAGATACTATATACCTTATCCTTGACGGTGAAGGAAAAATAACAATAAATGGTAAAGAATTTTATCCCAAGAAAAACAACTTGGTTCTTCTGCCAAAAAACTCGCTTGTTTCACTGTATGCCGAAAACGAAACGTGTTATAACAAATATTGGTGCGAATTTATAATGCACTTTGATGGAATTTCACTTTTTGATGTGATAGACTTTCCTTATATGATAGAGCTTGCTGATTCCTCAAGAGCATTGGAGCTTTTAGAACTTCTTGACAGACTTCATCTTAATAAGGATGCTTTTTCGGCACTTCGTATAAAAGCTGCACTGATTGAGTTGATTTCGATGTTCATTGAAAATGATACATCTGAAAACTTAGAGAAAAATGATGATTTTGCCGAAACAATGAAGAAATTTATAAATGAGCATATCACCGAAAAACTGTCAGTTAAGGTTCTGGCACAGAAAATGGGGTTCAATGAAAAATATTTTATTGATGTTTTCAAATCCCACTTTGCCACAACACCCGCACAATATGTAAAAATGATACGCCTTGAAAAGGCAAAACAAATGCTTTTGTATACAGACGACAAGATATTATATATCCCTCACAAAATCGGATATTCAACTATTCAGAAGCTTTCTGCTGATTTCAAAGCATATACAGGCTTCACCCCATCAGAGTTCAGAAAACAGCTGAAATAACTTCTCATACCGATATATCCTACTAACATTTTGAGAAAATTTTGAAGATATATTGATTTTAAAATCTAAACGTGGTATACTGTAAATACCACATGTAACAATTTGAATAGTGAATTTCAGATATTTTAACAAATATCTATTTTTGTGATACCTTTTTATGGTTTCATACTACAATTTTGTGTTCTGTTAAAAACGCAGGCTTTAATATGTATTGTAGTGTGAAATTCATATTATTTAGATTGTTGTGTGTGGTAACCT
>CAYMCT010000068.1:0-7201 GCA_964389075.1 uncultured Lachnospiraceae bacterium | reverse complement strand
GTAATTTTAGCAGACGGATTTGAAGAAACAGAAGCAATAGAACCTATCGACATTATGCGCCGCGCAGGAATCGAGGTTAAAACGGTTTCAATAATGAAAACAACCTCTGTTACGGGTGCACATAGCATACCTGTTATTGCGGATATGATGATAAATGATGTCATTCCCGAAGAAATGGATATGCTTGTTTTACCGGGTGGCGGCGGCTATCAGCTTCTTGATGCGTCAAACGAAGTACACGCACTTATCAACCATGCTATTATTAACGAAAAATATATCGCAGCTATATGCGCCGCACCGTCCATTCTCGGCAAGAAGCAAATTTTACTTGATAAAAAAGCTACCTGTTATCCGGGCTTTGAACAGTATTGCTACGGAGCAGAAATGACAGGTGAAAAGGTTGTTGTTGATGGAAAAATAATTACCGGCAAGGGACCGGGTGCTGCCGCCGAATTCGGATTCATGCTTGCATCAATTCTGAAAAACAAAGACACTGCCGCTAAGCTTAAAGAGGCAATGCAGTATTGATGAGCAAAGACGAAATCCGTACAGCTTTAAAATCAAAACGCCGAGCCTTGACCGCAGAAGAGCAG
This sequence comes from uncultured Lachnospiraceae bacterium, assembly GCA_964389075.1. GTDB lineage: Bacteria > Bacillota > Clostridia > UBA1381 > UBA1381 > Ornithomonoglobus. The sequence continues at coordinate 6,608 of CAYMCT010000068.1, read as the reverse complement.
GCAGAAAAAAGCAGCAGAATTACCGACTTTTTTCTGTCCCTTTCTCTTTATAATAAGGCTGATACGGTTATGATTTATATGTCATCATTCAACGAACCGTCAACCGCAGCTATAATAGATGCACTAAAAAGGGACAGTAAAAGAGTTGTCGTTCCCATAAGCAATACCGCAGATTTCACAATAACACCTGCATATTTATCAGATGCAATAAAAACGGGCGCATACGGAATACCCGAGCCTGAAGAATGCATCAAGGCTGATGTCGCAGATATTGATATAGCACTTATACCCGGAATTGCATTTGATAAAAGCGGCTCACGTATAGGCTTCGGCAAAGGGTATTATGACAGGTTCCTTTTGGAATTTAAAGGAATAAAGGCAGGAATCTGCTATGATTTTCAGGTTCTCGATGAAATACCTTCATCAGAACACGACATAAAAATGGATATGATTATAACCGAAAAGAGGATATACAATGATTTTTGATACACACGCACATTACAATGACAAAAAGTTTGATGATGACCGTGATTCACTTCTTGCTTCCCTGCCCGAAAACGGCGTAGGGCTTATTATGAATGCCTGTTCCGATTTAGATGAAATTCCCGACATAATAACTATGTGCGAAAAATATCCGTTTATATACGGAGCTGTTGGTATACATCCTGAAGCTGTAGCCGAGCTTAGTGACAAGTATATTGAGGTGTTAAGAAAACACTCATCACACCCGAAAATCAAAGCCATCGGTGAAATCGGACTGGATTATTACTGGACAACTGAAACCAAAGAAAAACAAAAAAGAGTTTTCGCAGAACAAATCGAGCTTGCCAAAGAGCTGAAAATGCCGGTAATCGTTCACGACCGTGATGCACACGGTGACTGTCTTGATATTTTAAGAGCGCATAATGTCAGCGAGTGCGGCGGTGTTTTCCACTGCTACAGCGGCAGTGCTGAAATGGTAAAGGAAATCACAGATAAATTCGGAATGTATATTGCCTTCGGCGGTTCAATCACATTCAAGAACGCAGTAAACGTAAGAGAAGCGGCAAAGGCAGCCCCGCTTGACAGACTTCTTATAGAAACCGACTCCCCATATCTTGCTCCTGTTCCGTACAGAGGCAAAAGGAACTCGTCAGCATATCTTCCGGAGGTAATTAATATGTTATCCGGAATCCATAACGTATCTGCCGAAGAAATTGAAAACATTACCGCAGAAAACGGAAGGAGACTTTTCAATATATGAAGCAAATGATAACAGACGGCTGTAACAAGCTTGGCATTTCGCTCAGCAGCGAACAAACGGACTCTCTGATTAAATATTATAACATATTAATTGAGCGGAACAAATCGGTCAACCTTACACGCATCACAGAACCCGAAGACGTGGTAACAAAGCATTTCCTTGACAGCCTTACAGCGATACTTACAAACAGGGTTGGCAGAAAGGTGATTGATGTAGGCACCGGTGCCGGCTTTCCGGGGCTGGTTATAAAATGCGCATTACCCGAAACGGAGCTGACGTTGCTCGATTCACTTAATAAGCGAATAAGCTTTCTGCGTGACGCATCGGAAGAGATGAATATAAACAGCAATATTGAATTTCTCCATTCCCGTGCAGAGGATGCCGCAAACGATAAAAACCACCGTGAAAAATACGACACTGTAGTTTCACGTGCTGTGGCAAATCTGCGTACATTGTCAGAATGGTGCCTGCCATTTTTAAAGGTTGGCGGATATTTCCTTGCGCTCAAAGGTCCTCTCGCCCAGAGCGAGCTTGACGATGCAAATGATGCAATAAAAATATTAGGCGGCGAGGTTTCAGAGGTATTTACCGCCGATATCCCCTTCACTGACCTCGAGCATAAAATCATTGTTATAAAAAAGGTACGACATACTCCCTGTATATTCCCCAGAAAAGGCGGCAAATCGACAGCAGTGCCTATCGAAAAAGTATATAAAAAGTAAAAAGCAAAAAGCGTGTCGGCATATGTCGCACGCTTTTTCTTTACATATCCAAAACACGTGCTATAATTATTCTTGTAAGACAGTATCACAGATACAGACAGGCTTCCCCCCTGTCACCCCCAAGTTTTGTCTTACACCTTCCACCACCGAGGGCGAGCGGCGAATGGTAGTTCATCCATGATATCATTCGCCGCTTTGCCATTGATACAATAATATAATGATAAGGTGATAAAATATGCCGGATAATACATATAAAAACATACCGTTAAAAAACATTAAGCCAAACCCAGTACAGCCACGCAAATATTTTAATCCTGATGCAATGGATGTACTCACACGCTCCATCGAACGCTACGGGGTTCTTTCGCCCATCACAGTACGCAAATGCAACAGCGAGCAATACGAGCTCATATCAGGAGAACGCAGGTACCGAGCGGCATACGCCGCAGGTCTTGAGGAAATACCGTGTATTATTATTGATACAGACGGTTCAGACTGTGCCATTCTTTCTCTGCTTGAAAATTTACAACGTGAGGATTTATCTTTTTTAGAGGTTGCAGAAAGCTATCGCGAGCTTGTCAAAAAGCAGGGATATTCCAGTCACGACCTGTCACGGCGTATCGGAGATATGCCGTATATTGTAAAGGACAGAATAAGCCTTATGAACCTCGATCCGCTTGTTAGAAAATATATACGCAGCTATAAGCTTACAGAGCGACAGTCACGTGCATTACTGAAGATACGTGACAAGGCTCAGCAAATAGACGCTGTAAGAAAAATCTGCGAAAGCGGTATGACCGAAACAGATACAATTCAGTTTGTCAACAATGTAATCAAAGCCGAAAAAGAACCGAATATCCACATAAACCGTATCAAGGATATCAAGATATTAAAAAACACGCTTACCAATGCACTGGCACTGATTAAGCTTAGCGGAATAAAAGCAGAATACAAAGAAAATGATTACGACTGGGGCAAAGAATTTATTATCGTGGTACATAATTCTGATAATTAAGTCTTTACAAATCCCTTAAAATACTGTATAATAAACACAGCGGTTTTTTGAAGCCGGTGTGTTTATTATTTATATTTGGAAGGTACCGGAAATGGATATAAAAAACAAAAGAATAGTTGTAAAGGTGGGAACCTCCACTCTTACATATGATACAGGAAAAATCAATCTCCGACGCATAAACGAGCTTGCAAGAGTCCTGTCGGATTTACGTAATAAAGGTCACGAGGTAATTCTCGTTTCTTCGGGTGCTATAGGAGTAGCAATAGGCAAGCTCGGACTCAGAGAAAAGCCAACCGATACTAAGGTGAAGCAGTCGCTTGCAGCAGTCGGTCAGTGCGAGCTTATGGCTCTTTATGATAAAATGTTTTCGGAGTATCATAACACAGTAGCACAGATTCTTCTCACCCGCTCTGACGTTGATATTGAGAAAAGAAAACAGCATACAACCGATACATTCAACACCCTGCTCGAAATGGGTATAATACCTATCGTGAACGAAAACGATACGGTTTCGGTAGAGGAAATTGAGTTCGGTGATAACGACAGCCTTTCGGCAATCGTAGCAAGGCTTGTAAATGCTGATTTACTTGTTTTGTTCTCGGATATTGACGGTCTTTTCAACAGTGACCCGCACACCAATCCCGACGCACAGCTCATATCACGTGTCGAAAACATTGCAGATGTTGAAGGCATCGCAGGCGGTGCCGGCTCTTCACTCGGAACAGGCGGAATGGTTACAAAAATTGAAGCAGCAAAAATAGCCAACTCAGCAGGCATCAGTATGCTTATCGTAAACGGTAAGCATATAGACACACTTTATGATATAATAGACGGCAAAAAGGTCGGAACTCTGTTCCGTGCATATTGATTCTAAATGAACCTACCGAATAAAAAGAGATAGCATAGATATCTACTGAAACCGGCCTCCCAATCGTTAGATTTTTTGGTCTAACTTTTAGGGGCCGGTTCAAATTATTCTCATTTCTTATCCTTTGAAATTTTTTATAAAAACTTATACTCTGTTATATGTGAATACACCTGATTCTTTCTCAACACCGGTGTGGGGAAATGCGGATTCGCCATAGAATTAGGGAACAACTGTGTTTCAAGACAGAGTGCATCATGAACCTGATATTCATACCCTGATTTATTTACTCCGGAGGGTAGTGCGTTTGCCGTATAAAGCTGCATTCCCGGCTGATTTGTATGAACCTCCATAGTTATGCCTGTTTCATTGCCCCTCACGACAGCTGCAAGCCTGTAGCCGGTTCCCTTAATTACATAATTGTGGTCAAAACCCGATACTGCCTGAATCTGTTCATGATCAGCGTCTATATCCTTGCCAATCTCCTTTGGCTGTCTGAAATCAAAAGGAGTATCACATACCGCCTCAATTTCACCCGTAGGCATACACTCACTGTCGTTAGGTGTATAGAAATCCGCATTAATCATAAGCTCATGCGAATAAATTTTCCCGCTTTCATGTCCGTTTAGATTGAAGTAGCTGTGGTTTGTAAGATTGCAGACGGTATCTTTATCACAGACTGCGTTATACTCAATTTTAAGAGCATTTGATTCCGTAACGGAATACTTGATAGATACTATCATTGTACCCGGAAAACCTTCTTCTCCATCAGGTGAAACACATGTCATTAAAACCGCATTTTCATATTCTGTTACGTTCCACAGCTTTTTATCAAAGCCGTCCTTTCCACCGTGAAGGCTGTTGCCATTTTCGTTTATTCCAACGTTATATTCCATGCCGTTTATATCAAATTTGCCGCAGGCAATTCTATTGGCATGTCTGCCGATTGCCGCTCCGATATAACCATCATTATTCAAGTATTCCTTAATTGAAGCCCTGCCCAGAACCACATCATGCTCCGCACCGTTTTTGTCCTTGACAATAAGCTTTGTTATAATCGCACCATAGTTGATTATCTCTGCACTCAGTCCATTTTCGTTTGTGAGAGTATATGCGTAAACATCTTCCCCTGTAGGGAGAGTGCCGTATAATTTCTTTGTAACTGACATATTATTATCCTCCATTCAATACTTTTTATAAGTTTTTCTGTTGTAAATAATTATAACACCACAATTTGCTATTCACCATTATAGAATTAATCATATTTTACTGATAAATTATTATAAATTCTTCATTCGATTAATCAACTGATACTTTGAATATAACAGGAATATCATCGTTTATCTTTACTGTCTTAATCTTCAAGCCTTCTTTATCACGTGTCCAGTCAGGATTTTTATCATATCCAAGCACCTCAACACCAGTAATAATACCACTGAAATCAGGCTTATGTGCATCTGCTGTTTCCGCAAGAGATTTTATACATATACTGTCCTTGCCTTTCATATTAAGGCATATTGCATATATATGTCCATTATTTACTGTAAAACGAATATCCTCTGAAGTAAACTTCTTCGGCTCCGAATCAGCAAACTGTCCTTCGTTTATTTTTGTCGGTCCTTCGGCAGATTTACGCCACAATTTTGCACCGTAAATCGCCTCACCATTAATTTTGAGCCAATCTCCAATAGCAATAAGGATATTTCTGTCCTCATCAGGGATTGTTCCATCCGCTTTTGGTCCGATGTTAAGAAGTAATCTGCCGTTTTTGCTCACTATATCAACCATATCACAAATAATCTGTGTGCTTGTTTTATATTCATTTCCCTCTGTATAACACCATGAATTTTTTGCAACAGATGTATCTGTCTGCCATACATACGGCTTGCTGTCAGCAAATTGTCCACGTTCAATATCAACCACACCTGTACCGAATGCAAATGCATCATGCTTGTAATTTATCACAACACCCTCGCCCCATTCCTCAGCACGGTTATAGTAGTATGCAACGAACTTACGCAAATATGGCTTTATACTGCTGTGATGAATCCACCAATCAAAATATATTATCTTCGGTCTGTATTTATCAACTATTTCACAGCACCGGCAGAGCCAGTCCTCAAGATATTCATCCGTTGGCTTCGGCTCCGAATACGAGTCAAAATGGTCAGGTTCGGGCATTGACGGCCAATAAAAATCACCACGTTTCATAGGTTCTTTTATGTCAGAATCAAATTCTTTACCATGTCCCATAAAAAACCAATGTTCAACTCTGTGACTGGATGCACAGTTTATTATGCCATTTTTTCTGCACTCATTAAAAAGCTCGCCTAAAATATCACGCTTCGGCCCCATCCTTTTTGCATTCCATAGAGACAACTCACTATCATACATCTGAAATCCGTCATGATGCTCTGCAACGGGCATTACATACTGTGCTCCTGCCCGTTTAAATAATTCTATCCATTCTGCCGCATTGAATTTGTCCGCCTTGAATAATGGGATAAAATCCTTATAACCAAAATCCTTGTGTGCACCATAGGTCTTGATATGATGCTCATATTCTTTGCTTCCCTGAATGTACATATTCCTTGAATACCACTCATTGCTAAACGCAGGCACAGAATATACACCCCAGTGAATGAATATACCAAACTTCGCCTTTTCATACCACTCAGGAACCCTGTACTGCTGCAGAGATTCCCATGTATCCTTATATTTTCCGGACAGAGGACGGTTATGCGCTATACTATATCGGTTCTC
>CAYMCT010000067.1:0-7222 GCA_964389075.1 uncultured Lachnospiraceae bacterium | reverse complement strand
TCCTTCATTGAATTAAAAACAAATGCCTTGATACAGCAGCTACTCTCATCAGGTATTTCTGTATTAAATTCAACGACCTGATGTTCCTTTGAAAGATTTATACGCTCTATTATTTCAGTATCCATCAGTATCATATTTTCATTTTCTTCTCTGTAAACCGCAAATATTACATCAGCCACTGTATCAGTGCCGATAAGTGATGTTATATCAAATCTCGCTGTTATATTTCCGCCTTCCAAGAAATCTATAGGCAGTATCCCGGTTTCTGTTCTGAGATATAACCCATTTAATACTACCTCTGCAACTTTATCTGCATTGTCGGAAAACAAAAGCTTTTGTTTGTATTCGGCGACATTCTCATCATATATGTCTAACACATTATCTGTTATATATACATCGTATTCAGCTGCATTTTCTGCGAAAGCTATAACTACAGAATTTTCGTTTTTTTCCTCTATCCTGTATTCAACAGCTTCTCCGTTTGCAATTATGTATACACTACTACGGTTCACAGTATCCATATTTACTTTGCTGTCAAATGATATACTTATTTTACCTTCCTGCAAATTATCAATCTCCGCTTTCGCTGTTTTGTAGTATATTAAATTGTCAATACTGCAGTTTCCATCCGCAGTGAATTTTATTGAACCGTTCTGTATTTCCGGTACTGTTATGATTGCAAGCTTTTCTGTATGCTGCGTTTCTTTGCCTATGGCATACAGGATTAAACTGTCATTGTTGGCAGAAATAGCTATCCTGCAATCACCAAAGCCGGAGTAAGCACTTAATACACTTTCATATCCAACAGCGTTGACTCTCTTGACTCCATTCTCAGAAAAAGCTATCATCTCATTTCCAAGCTGCAAAGTAAAACTACCTTCAGATAATTCCAAATCAAATTCAAGTCTGAAATTATCATAAGCTTCATCAGTAACAATACACTCGCCTGCATTCTCTGCTGAATGCTCAAGCCGACCACCGTTTATATTCCACGCTGTCCCTGTTATGTCAAGTGCCGTATCTTCTGTAAAGTCCTCTTCCACCTGTGCAGGAGTGATAAATTCAATCATAACAGGTGAATATAGTAGCTTTTCTCCTTTTACTGTAGTACCCTCTGCACACACCGCACGGTAGTGCGAAGCGGGTTTATATCCATCTATCGGCATAATATTAAAAACATTATCGCCATTCGCCTTTTCCGTAGTGTGTTCTATTAAATTTCCATCCTTATACAGCTTTATATTCTGAAGCGTTTTACTGTCAGGCTCTTCGCTGAATACAATCTGCAATCCTGCATCATTTTCAACAAAGGCTGCGGTAAAATACTCTGTAGCCGTTATAAAGGGACTTGTTCTCAAAGCAAATTCTTTGCTATCATCAGTTGTTTTGACCTCAATTATATATTCTTTATCATACTCATATCCGTTTGTTGGTGAAACCGTGCATTTGTTCCCGTCAAGCTCAAGCTTTACACCAATATATTCACCATCACACTTCATCTTTATCTGTTTAAAATTTCCCTGTTTTATCAGATAAATATCTTCATTATCAATATCTACCGTTTTGCTGTTGTCTCCGACATTTATGCCAACAAACGATTTCTGATTACTGTTTTCTACCATACTGCATACAATAGCTGTATATGGCGGTATCGTTATATCCGACGTAACCTCACCAACTGTCTCGGTTGGTATATGAATCTCACTTGGAGGATCGTGGAAATATGTGTCACTCATAAAATATTCATTTCCTAACGGATTTTCTCCGCCGTAACTCCATTCACAGATAAGATCATATCCCTCAAGTCTCACCGTTGCTGCTTCGGAAAAATGATTTGAAATAACCACTTTTTTGACTTCATCAGAATTTCCGAATGCCCACGCACTCACTCCTGATATTTCATCAATACGACCCGGATAAATATAGGTGTCGGATTTAACTGCTTTAGTATCTGTATATATCGGCTCAATATCATAATAATATTCATAATCCGATAAAAGCTCGCCGATTTTTGCGAAAGTGTGGTACATAGGTAAATATATAAGGCTGTCCCCATCTCTTTGAGCCACGCCGAATCCGTTTGAACCTATCGCCTGATTATACGCAGTTATTGTTACCTTTCCTGACTTAATCATATCAAGAAGTTTTTCTGCGGTATTTATAGCAAATCCGGTAGTTTTTGCAATCTGTCTACGGTTATATTCACTTATTTCAGTTTGCTTAAAGAATTCTGTAAGTAATATACCATATTCTGTAACCCATATTTCCTTACCCGGGAACTCCTCAGCATGGTCAAGCTGTTCCTCATAAAGCTCCCTGTTATATGCATTGAATGCATCCATCATCTCATCATCTGTAAGATGTGACATATCATCCATACTGCTGTAATAGTGCGGTATAACTGCATCATAACATTCAGGACTTGCAGCTACAGTTTCATTCCATGTTGCCATATACGGCACAGTACGCAAACGATATTCCATATAATTTACTATAATAACAATTCCGACTTTTATATTATCGTCTGCTTCTTTTACGGCAGTATATATTTCCTTACATTTATCCACATAAGCCTGAGGTGTAGGAAACACATCTATGCTGCCTTTATCGTAAAGCTCATTACCAAGCTCGATATATATTGTCTTATCAGTATTTTTGCGAATCTCCTTAACTTCATCTACAATATCGCTCACCGATTGACTTGATACGTTCACAGCAAAACAATACGGTATATCAAGCTGATTTGGAAACACATATGCGTCTTCTATAAAAAACCCCTTATATCCATCAGCCAGTGGTCGGGTTGTCAAATCACCTGTACGCCACTGATAGATATTTGCAGTAGAACCGTCAGGTCCTCTTAATATGTCTATACCCAAATCTTTATAAAACTCACCGTCACATGGTCTGTTATAATTATCATCCACATTGACATTACCCGCCTGTGGCTGAAACATTCCGTAAATAGTATCAGGTATTTTCCGTGCATCTGAAACACCGCTGAAAAATGCATAACGCATACCTTTTCTTTGCGGCTCGGTAACTGTTACAATACAGTCTTTTTTGATTGTACCGTCCTCATTGCTGATCGTTATGAGTGCCGTTCCCGTATCTTTTGCTATAATTGTTTTTGCTGTAGAGTAATCTCCGTACAGTGATACAATATCACTGTCACTTACACTCCACTTAAGCTTTGGAATATCACCGGAATACAAAGTATTATCAAATTTTCTTAAAGTAACACTTATACCCTCTTGTTTTCCCTTTTCAATTGTTATGCTCGAAGCTGAAAGTGTAAAGTTATCCAGCCTGTCCGTTACTTTTACAGGAATATACTCTGTTTTTTGATTATGGTTTATATGAATAACCGTTTCACCTACTGCAACTGCATTGATTTTTCCGTTGCCGTCTACATTTGCAACGGATTCATTAGCAGAAAAATATGTTACACCGGTAACTTCATCAGCAATATGTGCATCAACACTTTCGCCTGTCCTTATCAGCATCGGTTTTTTACATACCACTGTATCAGGTTCCAGACTGTAAATATTGAGATTGTCAATGGAGGTTTCTATATTCCATCCCGCAAACCCGAATGTTCCCTGTTTTAACGGCACACTTACAGAAGGAAAAACAGTGTATTTTTTCTCCCATGCACGCTTTACTGCAACGCTTAAAGTATCATTTTCAGCTTTGATTACAACATCATACGGCACGCCTTTATCAAAGGTATACTCGTTAACCTTTGCTATTGCGACACTGGTTCCGTCCATACGCAAAAGAGATATATAATTCAATCCAAATAAAAGCAAATGTCTGCTTCCATTATCCTGTCGGCAAAGCTCAATCCCCGACCAACCGCCGGTACTGAAAACCTCGCCTCTTTTAAAACTAAGGGTTATGAGCTGATTTTTCCATGCATACTCTGCCGGCACATCTATCCATGCTCTTTTAAATCCACTGCCATAGTCCGTGGTAAATCTGCCATTTTTGATAACACAGCTTGTCGCCGCCCATAAATCCTTTGTGTGTTCAAAATTCTCACTGTATTGAAGCACTCCGCCGCACATAAGGTCTTTAAATTCACTCGTATCTGCGGCGTGTACTTCAAAAATCGTTGTATACATTGTGGTTATAAAAAACACAAGCATAATCAAAGCAATAATTCTATTTTTTTTCATAGTCAAAATCTCCTCTCTTATGCCTGTGTTTTATATTTTTTATTTCGCTGTATACTCCCAGACTTTACTAAGCGGATTAATTGTATCTAAATCTTGCCATATAAAAGTCTTTACAACATATTCGCCCGTTGAAGGAAGCTCTATAGTGGTAGATGCAGACTTTTCTGACTCGCTCAAATCCACAACTTCTGTTATGTCCGAAACAGGCATACCTTTATCGGCATCATAGACAGATGTTATCATAACAACCGACTTTTGTGCTGAAGCGTCATTAAGCTTAATATTAACAGTCGTTGTCAGCTTTCCGCCTGCAACAGAATATATCGGCTCTGTGAAGCTATAAAGCTTCGGTGCGTCAACTGTGGTAATAACAAAGCTTTCCGAACCTTTACCTCCGAGCATATCCTTTACAGAAGACAAATCAATAACATAGTTTGTCTTGTACATAAGCTCACTTTCTAAGGTTACTATAAGCTGTTTTTTGTTCTCGCTATTCACCTCTGCAGCCATAAAATATGATGTTTCGCCGTCAGTAACAATAACCGTTTGCGGTGCTTCACCGATATTATTCGCAAAGTCAATTATCCACTTATCGCCTGACTTAACACCTGCTTCACCGTTAAGCATTGCAGTCATACCGGTTGATGTGTATATTTTTGCATTCGTAATATTGAATGAGCCGCTGTTTATAGCAAATTTTATTGTTCCGCCGCCTAACGACGAATCATAATCAGACTGTTCTAATGACAGTATATTATACCACGTTCCGTCAATGTTTTCATCAACAGAAATATTCTTTCCGTTTGCATATACACGCATTATATGTGCTTCACCATCACGAATATTGCCTAACTCTGTATTTGCATTGATAAGCTTACCGCTTCCCCAGCCGTTTTCGATGAACATACCACCTGAGCTCAGATAAGTACCGTATCTGAAATTATTGGCAACCGGTGTCTGCTGTCTTAAATTATACCATGCGTATCCCGTAGTTACCTCATCCAGACCCGCTGCCTGTATAGTGTATTCCAATATGAAATTATCATATATTCCGCTTGGCTCCCACTGAGTTATATTCATAGCATCAGCAAGCTCCACCGCTGCGAATCCTGAATAATCAGGAACGGTCGACTCTGCTCCTGCCTCCGGAGTCGGTGACACCTCTACGTCAGGTGTCGGAGCAGGTGTTACTTCAGGTGCCTCTGCCTGATATATTGCAACGTCTGTAAGCGTGAACTTTATTGGATCGTTTGACGAAAATCTTATTGTTCCGCCGCCGAGTGATGCATCATAGTCTGTCTGCTCAAACGCAATTGCAAGCTCCCATTTTTCATTCACGTATTCTTCAATAACAATGGTCTTGCCGATTGCACTCACACGCATTTTATGTGCTTCGTTATCCGATACATTTCCTATTTCAGTATCGCCTATAACAAACTGATTACTTGCCCATACGGATTCACTTAATATAACTCCATCTGAATTTCTTGAGCCATATCTGACTGCTGTACCGGCTTCTGCATTCTTTCTCAGCTCGTACCAGAGCCATTTACCCGAAGTCCATTCATCTGTCTGTATTGTGTATTCTAACACAAAATCATCGTAGGTTCCGCTCGGTGTCCATACTGTTGCAGTGTCGTTCTTTACCGTTGATGTATCAAGCTCTGTTTTGTACCACTCTGAATAATCAGGTGCTGTCGGTACAACCGGCTCTTCTGTAGGAGCGGTTGTCACCTCCGGAGCAGGTGTTGTTTCAGGTGCCTCTGCCTGATATATTGCAACGTCTGTAAGCGTGAACTTTATCGGATCGTTTGACGAAAATCTTATTGTTCCGCCGCCGAGTGATGCATCATAGTCTGTCTGCTCAAACGCAATTGCAAGCTCCCATTTTTCATTCACGTATTCTTCAATAACAATGGTCTTGCCGATTGCACTCACACGCATTTTATGTGCTTCGTTATCCGATACATTTCCTATTTCAGTATCGCCTATAACAAACTGATTACTTGCCCATACGGATTCACTTAATATAACTCCATCTGAATTTCTTGAGCCATATCTGACTGCTGTACCGGCTTCTGCATTCTTTCTCAGCTCGTACCAGAGCCATTTACCCGAAGTCCATTCATCTGTCTGTATTGTGTATTCTAACACAAAATCATCGTAGGTTCCGCTCGGTGTCCATACTGTTGCAGTGTCGTTCTTTACCGTTGATGTATCAAGCTCTGTTTTGTACCACTCTGAATAATCAGGTGCTGTCGGTACAACCGGCTCTTCTGTAGGAATCGGTGTCACCTCCGGAGCCGGTGTTGTTTCAGGTGCCTCTGCCTGATATATCACTGCGTCTATTATAGTGAACGATACAGGTGTTGCTGCTGAAAACTTTATAGCACCGCCGCCGAGTGATGCATCATAATTTTTCTGTTCAAATGCAAGAGCAAGCTCCCATCTGTCATTTACATATTCCTCTATGGTAATATCCTTACCATTTGCATATATACGCATTTTGTGTGCTTCATTATCTGATACATTTCCTATCGCACTGTCGCCTACAACAAAATCACTCTGTCCCCATGTGCCTTCACCCATAAGAGTTCCGTTGTTCGCTCCGTATCTTACATTATTCGCAACAGGTGTTTGCTGTCTTAAGTTATACCACATCCATTTGCCGGATGTCCAGTCACTTGTCTGTATTGTGTATTCCAATACAAAATCATCATATGTACCGCCCGGCGCCCACATTGTATTGGAATCATTTGCAGTAACTGTTGTATCAAGCTCTGACTTATACCAGTCTGAATAGTCCGGAATCTCTGAGTAGTAAGAATTATCGACATAAATCTTTGCATCAGATATTGTAAATGTTCCTGATGCAACATATTCATCATTTACTTTTACCGAGGTTGATGCAAATTTTATCGTTCCGCCATCTGTTGCTTCTGTATAATTCGTCTGTGTAAATGATAATACAGGTGCCCAAACACCGTCAATCTTTTCTTCTATTACTATATCCGCACCCTGTGCATATACTCTCATCACAT
>CAYMCT010000066.1:0-7300 GCA_964389075.1 uncultured Lachnospiraceae bacterium | reverse complement strand
TAAAGCTTGAAAGCTCTGTAGAACCCTGGATTTATATATCGAGCGGAAGCATTATAGCTTTGCTCTTGTTTATGGCAGGCTACAGATATATTACCCGAAAAATACGGGACAGATATTAAAACGAAGGACCATCCCGAAGGATGGTCTTTTGTATTGGAATTTGTAAAAAACAGCTTAATTTCCATTCCAGTAATTACATTTGAAATATGAGTACAGTATGTGCTATAATTTAATGCAAGGAGGGAGATATAATATGAATTTCAAAAAGAAAATAACAGCAGTGCTTGTATCAGCGTTAATGGTGTCAGCCAATGCGCTGGCAGCAACAACGCATACTGTAACGTCGGGAGATACGATGTGGAAGATTGCGGTTAAATATGAGGTGGGATTAAGTGAGATAATAGAGGCAAACCCGCAAATAGAAAATCCCGCAATGATATATCCGGGACAGATAATTAATATACATACTACAGATTCAGAAGTGGTCAGCTATGAAACAGAGGTTATACGTCTTGTAAATGAAGAAAGAGCAAAAAACGGATTAAAACCTCTAACATCGGACTGGGAGCTTTCACGTGTAGCACGCTACAAGTCACAGGATATGAAGGATAACAACTATTTTTCGCACACAAGTCCTGTTTACGGCTCTCCGTTTGATATGATTAAAAATTTTGGTATATCTTATAAAAGTGCCGGTGAAAACATAGCAAAGGGACAGAAAACTCCGCAGGCGGTAGTTAATGCGTGGATGAATTCATCAGGACACCGTGCGAACATTTTAAATTCATCATACACAAAAATTGGAGTAGGATATGTTAAGGACGGAAACTACTGGACACAGATGTTTATAAGACAGTAATCTGCATATAAATTTTCACATACATACCTCAACCTTCATATCATAATATGGAGGTGGTTATATGAATACAGGGTACATTCGCCCTGATGCAGTGGCATATATAAAAGGCGGCAGTAAGGCTCCGGATTTGCTTGCCGAAGTCAGATTTTATCAGAACCAAGACGGTGTTCTGGTAACGGTGGAAGCATCTGGGTTGCCAAAGAGTAATACATCGGGATTTTTTGGTTTTCATATTCACGAGGGTAAGGCTTGTTCGGGAGATGATTTTTCATCAACGGGCGGTCATTATAATCCGAAAGGTGTAGCACACCCTGAGCATGCCGGTGATTTGCCGCCGTTGCTTTCTTGTAAAGGGGATGCATATATGACGGTATTAACCGACAGGTTTAAAGTAAAAGACATTATAGGCAGAACAGTGGTAATTCACAGTAAAGCTGATGATTTCCATACACAGCCCGCAGGCAACGCAGGAGATAAAATTGCTTGTGGGGTAATTACCGCAGTATAAAATCAATTAAACAACAATTGGATTCAGATTTGTTTCTGAATACTATTGTTGTTTTTTTTAAACAATTTGTTACAAAAGAAAATTATTTGTTAAAAGATTTTAGATAAGATTGACAGAGGAGAAAGCTGGTGATATTATTTTTGTAATGTGATTTTGTGGTATTGAATTATCAAAAAGATATATAATAAGATGGTAAGCAATAATTCTGAAAGGAGGAATATGATTGGCAAAGGAATCAATTTTGCGTATTGCAGAAGCCGAACAGAGTGCGGAAGGAATAGAGAATTCTGCAAGAACCGAGTATGATACGATATTAAAAGATGCACAGATTTCGGCAGATAAAATTATCACAGAGGCAGAACTGGAAGCAAAGGAGATTATCAAATCGGCAAAGAAAAAAGCAGAACAAGTAATAGCAAAATCAGAGGCTCAGACCGAAAGCGATGGTAAATTAAAAACAGCGGAACTTAGGAAACGAGCCGATGCTAACTATGAAAAGACAGTAGATATGTTAATCGAAACGCTTGTAGACTGAGGAGGTGGTTATTTGAAAGTACCTATGAGCCGTATAAGTATATACGGTAATAAAAAAGATAGAAAATCGGTGCTTGAATACTTACAGCGATGCAAAATAATGGATATTTTAGAGTCGGATATGTCTGAATTTGAAAATAAATTTTCAAATATGAACACAAGCGACGCTCAATCGGAGTTCGTACATGAAAAGGCGGCAGGTGAAAAAGCACTTGAAATTCTTGACAAATACGTGCCTGAAAGAAAAGGGCTTTTGGATTCTCTCAATGGCAGAAAAAGTTTAACAAAAAAGGAGTATTATTCGTACACAGAGGATATTCCCGAAATGCTCAGGATTTCAAAATGGCTTATTGAGCTTTCAGAGGGCATTTCTGAACGAAATGGAAGCATAGCAAAATACTATCAGTCAATAGAAGAATTGGAACCGTGGACAGCATTGGATGTTTCACTTGATTTTAACGGGACAAAAAACACGGTATGTATAGCAGGCACATTTGGTGAGGCACTGAAAACAGAGGATATAATAGAACGGTATAGTTCAGAGGATGCTCCGCCTATTCATGTTGAAGTTGTTTTTACAGAAACACAGCAGACATATGTTTTTATTATATGTGCAAAAAAAGACGTTGAGGATTGTGAAAAAAAACTGCGTTCTATCGGTTTTTCAAGACCAAAATCTGCACATAACGGAGTCCCTCTTGAGAAAAAAGCGGAATACCGTAAGAGAATCGAAGAGCTTGAAGAAGAAATATCTGCCCTTGAAAAAGAAATCAAATCATATGAGGGCACAAGGAATGCATTAAGGTTTTTAGTTGATTACTATGCAATGCGTATTGAAAAATATGAGGTACTCGAACGACTCCGTCAAAGCAAGCATGTTTTCATAATAAATGGATATGTACCAAAAAGCGAAGCTGAAGAATTAAAAGCAGAGCTTGAATATTGCTACAGTGCGGCGGTAGAAATTGAGGAAGCAGATGAGAATGCACCGGTAATACTGAAAAATGCTTATCTTACCGAGCCTGTTGAGGGCGTTGTGGAAACTTTTGCACTACCGTCTCGCAGAGAGGTTGACCCAACTTCAATTATGGCATTTTTTTATTATGCATTTTTTGGTCTTATGCTTTCGGATGCTGCATACGGTCTTATAATGGTTATAGGCTGTGCGGCGGTGCTTGCAAAATTCAGAGATATGGAAAGCGGTATGAAGAAAACACTACGTATGTTTATGTACTGCGGAATTTCAACTGTTTTCTGGGGTGTTATGTTCGGAAGCTATTTCGGCGATATTATACCTGTTGTTTCAAGCACATTCTTCGGACATGAGATAACGATAGAACCGTTATGGTTCGAGCCTGTAAAAGACCCTATGCGTATGCTTATGTTCAGCTTTCTGCTTGGACTAATACATTTGTTCACAGGTCTTGGTATAAAAGTGTATCAATGTCTGAAACAGAGAGATTATATGAGTGCATTTGTTGACGGTATATGCTGGTTTTTGCTAATCGGTGGTGCAGTGATATATTTGTTCCATGTGGATTTGTTCTTGGGAATGGCGGGTATTGAAACTAAACTACCGGCAATCTGGGCAAACGTAGCAGCTATCGCGGCAGGTGCAGGGGCATTGGGAATACTGTTGCTTTCGTCGAGAAGCGGAAGTGTAGGCAAACGTCTTGCAAAGGGTGCATATGCACTTTACGGTGCAACAGGCTGGCTTAGTGATATTCTTTCTTATTCAAGGCTTTTGGCACTTGGTCTTGCGACAGGAGTTATTGCAACAGTTTTTAATAAAATGGGAAGTATGTTCGGCAGCGGAATATTGGGTGCAATACTGTTTGTAATAGTGTTTATGGTAGGTCATCTTTTGAATATCGGTGTTAATTTGCTTGGTGCATACGTTCACACAAACCGATTACAGTTTGTCGAGTTTTTCGGGAAATTCTATGACGGCGGCGGCAGACCGTTTAAACCGTTTTCGGGAACAACAAAATATTATAGATTCAAGGAAGAGGAGAAAAAAATATGAATGGTTTAGTATTTGCATTAACAGGAGCAGCATTAGCTTCACTTATGGCAGGAATAGGTTCTGCAATAGGAGTAGGTAAGGCCGGTCAGGCGGCTGCGGGAGTTGTAACGGAAGACCCGTCAAAGTTTTCAAAGGTTCTTATTATGCAGCTTTTGCCGGGTACGCAGGGAATTTACGGATTGCTTATTGCTTTTATCACACTCAGTCAGATTGGTATTTTAGGCGGCAGTGCTGATATATCTGTTGCAAAGGGGCTTATGTATCTTGCAGCCTGTCTGCCGATTGCATTCGTAGGATTATTATCTGCAATAAGCCAGGGCAAGGCAGCAGCGGCGGGTATAATGCTTGTAGCGAAAAAGCCTGAACAGATGAGTAAGGCAATGATTTTTGCGGCAATGGTTGAAACTTATGCAATTCTTGCCCTGCTCGTTTCTATTCTTGCCATTTTCGGTATAGCCGGACTTAATATATAACGAGGATGTGAGGAATATCTTGAGTGGATTAGATAGAATTATAGACGGGATTTTAGATGATGCAAAGCGTGAATCGGAAAAAATAACAGACGAAGCAAGAGCTAAATCTGATGAGATAGTCCAAAAAGCAACAGAAAAAGCAGAAAAGATTATAGAGAATGCGAAAGTTCTGGCAGAAAATGAATATAATCAAATGATGAAAAATGCACAGTCTGCGTCAGAGATAACAGAAAAACGTTTATTGCTCCATGAAAAGCAGAATATAATAAATGATGTTATAGATGCTGCAAAACTGAAGATTATGCAGCTTGACGATGAAAGCTATTTCAAGTTTATGGAACGCCTTTTAAAAAAGTGTGCATCAGATGAGCCGGGTGAGATTATATTGTCGGAGAAAGATAAGTCACGTGTAAGCAAAAGCTTTATGGATGCGGCAAAAGCAAAAGGACTTAAGATGTCGGATGAAACACGCAGTATAGACGGTGGTTTTGTGCTTATTTACGGTGATATAGAAGAAAACTGTAGAATAGCGGCAATTATGGAGTCAGAAAAAGAAAGACTTTATGATATTGTCAACAGATTTTTGTTTTGATGGAGGTATAAGACTATGACGGATTATACCTACAGTGTTGCACGTATACGTTCAAAGGAAACCGGACTTTTAACAGCACAAGATATTGAACAGTTAATAAATGCACGTAATTATTCCGAAGCGTTGCGTATCTTATGTGATAAGGGCTATGTAAATGACGGCAATGTAATTGATGCTGCTATACGCAGTCTATGGGAATTTTTGGGTGAAATCGCAGACGAGAAAGTTCTAAAGTTTATACAGCTTCCTATCGACTATCATAATATAAAAACAGCGGTTAAATCAGTTTTCTCTGATATTGACGGCAAAGATTTGCTTTTAGATTACGGTATAGTCGATAAGACGGTTATTTACACCGCTGTCAAAAACAGAGCTTACCGTGAATTACCTGAGAATTTAAGTGAAACGGCTGAAAATGCAATGTCTTTACTTTTAAGAACACAGGATTCACAGCTTTGCGATATAGAGATTGATAAAGCGGAGCTTTGTGAGCTTTGGCAGATTGCCGAATATTTAAATGATGATTTCATCAAACGTTATATATCACTCAAAGTTCGGTTTGCGAATTTAAAAACAGCACTGAGATGTGCAATTATGGGTAAGAGTGAATCATTTACGGAAAATGCATTATGTGATAGAGCAGATCACAGTATACATCTGCTTGCCAAGGCTGCTGAAAAAGGTGTAGACGCACTTATAGAGTATCTTGAATCAAGCGGCGAGAACGAAGCGGCGGAAATAATTAAGAAATCTGCACTGGAGTTTGAAAAATGGTGTGATGATAAAATCATGTCGCTTATGCGAGAGGTTCGATATGATTCGTCCGGTACAGCGCCAATAATAGCATACGCATATGCAAAGACGGCAGAGATAAAGACGGTGCAGCTCATTCTCTCTGCAAAAAGAAACAGGTTAGAAAACATAATAGAGAGGGTGCGTGAGCTGTATGTATAAGATAGCTGTAATGGGTGACAGGGACTCCGTTTACGGTTTTGCTGCATTAGGACTTGATACTTATTTCGTAACAGAGCAAAATGAAGCGGTAAAGCTAATAAAAAGGCTAAAAGAAGAGCAATGCGCGGTTATATATATAACAGAACAGCTTGCCGCACTTATAAGTGAGGAACTTTTGAAGCTTAGTGAACAGCCGTTGCCTGCGGTAATTCCTATCCCGGGAGTTTACGGCAATACGGGAATGGGTATGAATAATGTTCGTGATGCTGTCATAAAGGCTGTCGGCAGTGATATTGTATAACCCCTTTAAGGAGATTTTAAATGAGTAATGGAATTATAAAAAAGGTCGCAGGACCGCTTGTAATTGCCGAGGGCATGAAAGATGCGAATATGTTTGACGTAGTTCGTGTTTCGGATGAGCGGTTGATAGGCGAGATAATAGAAATACATGGAGATAAAGCCTCTATACAGGTTTATGAGGAAACTTCAGGGCTTGCTCCGGGCGGTAAGGTGGTTTCAACCGGAATGCCGCTTTCGGTAGAGCTTGGTCCCGGACTTATCGGAAGTATATTTGACGGTATTCAGCGTCCGCTTGATGATATAATGAGAGTTGCGGGTAACACCTTAACAAGAGGTGTTGAGGTTGCCGCACTAAAGCGTGATAAAAAGTGGGAGTTTATGCCTTGTAAACATGAAGGTGACGAGGTCTTAGGCGGTGACGTTATAGGAACGGTTGTAGAAACAGACATAGTAACGCAGAAAATACTTGTACCTCCGAATGTATCAGGTAAAATTGAGAAAATAAAACAGGGCAGTTTCACTGTAGATGAAATTGTATGCATTGTAAATGACGGCAAAGTAAAGCATGAGCTTTCGCTTATGCAGAAATGGCCTGTAAGACGAGGCAGACCGTATAGGTCAAAGCTTTCGCCCGATATGCCGCTTGTAACCGGACAGAGAGTAATTGACACGCTTTTCCCGATAGCAAAGGGCGGTGTTGCATCTGTTCCGGGTCCGTTCGGCAGCGGAAAAACTGTAGTTCAGCATCAGCTTGCAAAATGGGCAGAGGCTGATATTGTTGTATATATAGGCTGCGGCGAACGTGGCAACGAAATGACAGATGTCTTAAACGAATTTCCGGAGCTTATTGACCCTAAAACGGGTAAATCGCTTATGGAGCGTACAGTGCTTATTGCAAATACATCGGATATGCCGGTTGCCGCTCGTGAAGCGTCGATTTATACAGGTATAACTATTGCGGAATATTTTCGTGATATGGGTTATTCCGTGGCACTTATGGCAGACTCTACATCACGTTGGGCACAGGCTCTTCGTGAAATGTCGGGCAGACTTG
>CAYMCT010000065.1:0-7348 GCA_964389075.1 uncultured Lachnospiraceae bacterium | reverse complement strand
TATCACATACTCGAATACATACTGTACAAATTTGCATATATGCCGTTCTTTGCGACAAGCTCGGTGTGTGAGCCTTGCTCTTCTATGCCGTTTTCGGTAAGAACAAGTATTGTATCTGCATTTTTGATTGTTGTAAGTCTGTGTGCTATTGTAAGCACTGTTCTGCCGTGTGCAAGGCGTTCAAGTGAATCCTGAACTATTTTCTCGCTCTCGTTATCAAGTGCCGAGGTTGCTTCGTCTAAGATGAGTATTGGCGGATTTTTGAGGAATACACGTGCGATTGATATTCGCTGCTTTTGTCCGCCTGACAGCTTAACGCCACGCTCGCCGACGTATGTATCATATCCGTTGGGGAGTGACATTATGAAGTCATGCGCACCTGCCGCTTTTGCGGCTTCAATTATAGCCTCTTTGTCTGCTCCGGGGAGTCCGTATTCGATATTATCAAGTACAGTGCCGGAGAACAGATATACATCCTGCTGTACAACACCTATTGATGAGCGTAATGATTTGAGTGTTAAATCCTTTACGTTTTTACCGTCAATTAAGATTTCACCCTCTGTTACATCATAAAATCTCGGAATAAGATTACACATCGTGGTCTTGCCGCCGCCCGAAGGTCCTACAAGTGCCACTGAACCGCCCTGCGGTATGTGCAGATTTATATTGCTCAAAACCTCGGTGTTATCATCGCTGTAATGGAAGGTCACATTGTTAAAGTCAATTACTCCCTTAACATCGGTTATTTCCTCGGCATTTTCTTTTTCGATTATATCTGCCGGAGTGTCCATAACCTCGCAGAATCGCTCAATACCGGTCATACCTCTCTGGAACTGCTCGGTAAACTGAATAATTGTACGAATTGATGCGAACAGTGTGCTGACATATAAAAGGTATGCGGTGAAATCGCCGGGGGTTATTTGTCCGTTTATCATAAAGATTGAGCCGGCAATAACCACAGTAAGATACATTATACCCTCAAAAAATCTGTTTGAGCTGCCGAATCCGCCCATATAGAGATATGAACGCTTTTTAAGGTTATAGAACACCTTGTTGCCTTCCTCAAACTTTTCTTTTTCAATTTCTTCGTTTGCGAACGATTTTACAACACGTATGCCTAACAGTGAATCCTCAACCTGTGAATTGATTTCGCCTATCTGATGACGCTGCTCCTTAAACACCTTTTTCATTCGTGAGTTGAAGAATTTAACGAATATCAGCAGGAACGGAAGCACCGCAAATACGATAAGTGTAAGTAACGGACTTGCACCGCACAGTATTACAAATGAAACAGTTATTTTAAGCCCTGCTATGAAAATTTCCTCGGGGCCATGATGTGCAAACTCGGTAACATCGAACAGGTCGCTTGTGATACGTGACATTATTTGCCCGATTTTGTGAGTAGAGTAATACGAAAATGACATCTTTTGCAGATGTGCAAACAAGTCACTTCGCATATCGGTTTCTATTTTCACACCCATAACGTGACCTGTGTTCTGCATATAGAAGTTGGCTCCTGCATCTATAAGCCGTAAGATGAGATAAAGCATACCAAGCTTGACTATGAACGATACAGTAAGCAGAGCCGGTGTTTCTATTGCCATATCGGTAAGCGTGCTTACTATGACAGGGAATACAAGGTCGCACACTGTAGTGAGCGATGCACATATAAGGTCGAAAATAAGTATCCATTTATACTTCTTGAAGTACGGCAAAAACCGCTTTAACAATTTACTCATTTTCATTTGTCTTTTCTCTTCCATAATAACACTCCCTTCGATAGAATAATTATACCAGTTTATAATTTTTTTGTCAACAACAGTTCAGCCTTAGTCAGCGTGATATTTCGGTGATGCAGAATAAGTCATTGTAATGGTGTTGCGGCTGTGTTAATATGTAGTTATAATTAAATGAGGAGAGATAGAATGAAACAGATAATAAATTTTAATGCTTAATGGAAGTGGCAAGATAAAGGCGTGTGGATACAGAAACGGCAAATTGGTTAAAACGGAAGCTGTGAGATTACAGTGAAATAATTTATTTCTTTCTGTAGCTGACAAGGAAGCCGACACAGGACGAGGTGAAATCACGAAGCTGTGCCACTGTGGAGGCTGTTTGCGGTGTAAGCTGAGAAAAGTTTCTTGAAATCAGTAGCAGTGTTAAAGACACAATCCCGATAGCGGATATTACAATGGTCTGTATTTTATTGCAGTTTGCAGTCGTCTGTGCTTCGTTGTCGGGGTCATCTGTTTCCTTGTTTATAAAATTACTGCTTATAAAATATCCGAAAATTGCAGCGGCTGATGTCCTTACGATAGTATCAATGCTGTTTGCGTTTTCAGACGTTGTTTCCTGGAAAAACAACGCATATGCCGACTGCATCAGCAGTATAGTCATAATCAGAATCAGAAATTTATCGACCAGTCTTATTTTTCTGAGTATGCTATTGAGTTTTACAAAAATATTTTTCATACTGCATATTCCTTTCTCGTTTTATCTGTTTAGAATATGTGTATAAATTACGATATATCACCCGTGTTTATAAATTTATACCATACTATTGCAGTTTTATTTGGGGTGTGGTATAATATTGGATATATTATGGAATTTTAGACTTACTTTAAGGAAGTGAATGGAATGAGCGAATTGCTCAATAAATGTACTGCGGCAAGAGATGCGGCACAGAAAATGGTCAGAGTATCATCTTCTGTGAAGGACAAGGCTCTGCTTGCGATTGCAGATGCACTGAGAGCTGTATGGACGAGATTCTTGCGGCGAATGCTGTGGATATAAAGAAAGCCGAAGAAAACGGAACACGTAAGGCTATGATTGACCGGCTTACCCTCACACCTGAGCGTATAAAGGCGATTGCCGACGGTGTTCGTGAGGTTAAGGCATTAAATGACCCGATAGGTGAGGTTACAAAAATGTGGACACGTCCTAACGGACTTCAGATAGGTACAAAGCGTGTCCCGATGGGTGTTATAGCCATCATCTACGAGGCAAGACCGAATGTTACGGTTGATGCGGCGGCGTTATGCTTAAAGACATCAAATGTAAGCGTTCTGCGTGGCGGAAGTGAAGCGATTGTGTCAAATACGGCTATAATGCATATTATGCAGGAGGCGGCATACGGCGCAGGTATTCCGGAGGGTGCGTTGAATATCATTGAGGATACGTGATAATATAATTTCAATAATTCACTTAACAGGGAGAAATACAATGAAACAGAGAATTAATTTTAATGATTCATGGAAATTTTATTTGGGTGATTTAGCTCCGCATAAGCCAACGGACGGTTGGGGCGGTGCAAAAGCACGTGCATTTGACTTTGGTGCGGTGTCGGAAACTCTTGATGATTCAAAGTGGCGTGATATAACCTTGCCACACGACTATGTGATGGAGGGCGACTACACCAAAAAGACCAATGAAGGTTCTGAAATGAAAAACATACCTGAAATGGAGAGTATAGACAGCCGTCATTTTGCAGGTGGTTCACTTGAGGGCGGTGTTGCATGGTATAGAAAGCATTTCAGCCTTGTAGGCATGGATAAAAACCGTGTATATATCTGCTTTGACGGTGTGTACAGAAATAGCGATGTTTATGTTAACCAGTATTATGTCGGTACTCACACAGTCGGATATGACAGCTTTTATTATGACATAACCGACTTTGTAAATATAGACGGTGATAATGTAATTGCAGTCCGTGTTGATTCCACAGGCAGAGAGGGCTGGTGGTATGAGGGCGGCGGTATATACCGTAACGTATGGCTTGAGCTTACTGATGGTGTAAGAATAGAGCAGTACGGAGTACATATCATTCCCGAGGTTGATGTCAATACAAAAACGGCTGATGTAACCGTAAAAACAACGCTCAATAACAGACTTTTTGAGGATAAACACGTCAAGGTTACTCATACTGTACTTTCACCAACAGATGAGGAGCTTGCAGGAATGGAAAGCGAAATTGATATACCTTCATGGGAGGACGCTAAAACAAATGTGAATGTAAAGATTAGTGATGTTGAGTTATGGGATTTGGATAATCCTGTTTTGTATACTCTTATTACAAAGGTATATGTAAATGGTGAGCTTTGTGAGGAAAGCACAGAAACATTTGGTTTCCGTACAATATATTTTGATAATAACAAAGGCTTTTTCCTTAACGGCAAGCACGTAAAGATAAAGGGATTGTGCTGTCACCATGACCATGCGGGTGTTGGTATCGGTATGACAAAGGAGATTGTAGAGTACAGAATGAGTCAGCTCAAGGGCATGGGTGCAAATGCGTTCAGAAATGCACATTATATGACCTCGACTGAACTGCTTGAGGTATGCGACAGGCTTGGAATACTTGTGTTCGATGAAACAAGACGTATGTCGAGTGCTAACGAGGATATCGTGGCTTTGCGAACTCTTATAAAGCATGGCAGAAACCATCCGTGTATATTCCTTTGGGGAATAGGAAACGAAGAAGTATTCTCACAGGATAAACCCGAAACGGCAAGAACAACACAGACAATGAAAGCAGAGGTAAGAAAGCTTGATGATACTCGCCCTATTACTTCGGCTGTTGTATGCTGGAATGGTGTTGAACGCTTTGATAATGCGGCAAAGTATGTCGATGTTACAAAACATCTTGATGTTATGGGCTTTAACTACTGTGCAACAGCATGGGACGATTACCATGAGCGTATGCCGCATCAGCCGGTTATTATAACCGAGGCTACTGCAAACAGCGGTACACGTGGCTGTTACGGCACAGATGAAAGCCGTGGTCTTTACTATGTTCTTGACCCTGAAAATGAAAGCAAGTGCAAGAGCGGTAAAAAGGCACTCAAAAAAGACCAGGGCGAAACGATGTGGAAATATTTTGATGAGAGAGAATACCTTTCGGGAATATTCCTGTGGACGGGTATAGACTACAGAGGTGAGCCTACGCCGCTTGCGTATCCGTCGGTGTATTCGCATTTTGGCATACTTGATTACTGTGCGTTCCCTAAGGATAACTATTATTACTATAAGAGCTGGTGGCAGAATGACGAGGATATATTGCATATATTCCCACACTGGAATCATTTTGATAAGATAGGCGAGGGAATACAGGTTCACTGCTACAGCAATCTTGATGCAGTAGAAATTTTCGTGAACGGCAAGAGCTACGGCAAGCAGATAATGGAGAAGAACTGGTATCTCACATGGGATAATGTAATCTACGAGCCGGGCGAGATAAAGGCTTGCGGATACAGAAATGGTAAGCTGATTAAAACGGAAGTTGTAGAAACAACAGGAGCACCGCATAGCATAGAGCTTATGCCATATAAGGATACTGTAGAAAAAGGCGATACTGTAATCGTAAATATTAAAATCATAGACGAAGAGGGTAGGTTTGTACCGACTGCGGATAATGAACTGTATTTTGAAATTACAGGTGGAGAGTTTATGGGTACAGGCAACGGTAATCCTGCCGACCATGCACCTGATAAGGTCCCTGTACGCCGTACATTTAACGGTCTTGCTCAGGTCATTATAAGAGCAACCAAGAGCGGAACAATAAAAATTAAGGCAAAATCAGCCGGATTTTATAGCGGAATGTGTGAGGTTTTGGTGAGATAACGGCTATATAATGGGGAGCGATGAGTTCCCTGTTTTTTTGCGTTAATGTTAAATTTTAACCGTACTATTGCATTTTATTTTTAACTGTGGTATAATATTGGATATATTATGGAATTTTAGACTTACTTTAAGGAAGTGAATGGAATGAGCGAATTGCTCAATAAATGTACTGCGGCAAGAGATGCGGCACAGAAAATGGTCAGAGTATCATCTTCTGTGAAGGACAAGGCTCTGCTTGCGATTGCAGATGCACTGAGAGCTGTATGGACGAGATTCTTGCGGCGAATGCTGTGGATATAAAGAAAGCCGAAGAAAACGGAACACGTAAGGCTATGATTGACCGGCTTACCCTCACACCTGAGCGTATAAAGGCGATTGCCGACGGTGTTCGTGAGGTTAAGGCATTAAATGACCCGATAGGTGAGGTTACAAAAATGTGGACACGTCCTAACGGACTTCAGATAGGTACAAAGCGTGTCCCGATGGGTGTTATAGCCATCATCTACGAGGCAAGACCGAATGTTACGGTTGATGCGGCGGCGTTATGCTTAAAGACATCAAATGTAAGCGTTCTGCGTGGCGGAAGTGAAGCGATTGTGTCAAATACGGCTATAATGCATATTATGCAGGAGGCGGCATACGGCGCAGGTATTCCGGAGGGTGCGTTGAACATTATCGAGGATACATCACGTGAAACGGCAACTGCACTTATGAAGATGAACGGTTACATTGATATGCTTATTCCACGTGGCGGTAAGGGTCTTATAAAGAGCGTTGTTGAGAATGCAACCGTGCCGGTGGTTGAAACAGCGGCAGGCAACTGCCACGTATATGTGGATAGTGATGCAGATCTTGATATGGCTGAAAAGCTTGTTATGAACGCAAAGGTTCAGCGTCCGTCGGTATGTAATGCGGCAGAAACACTGCTTATTGATGAAGCAGTTGCGCAAGTATTTGTGCCACGTATATTCGATGCACTAAAAGCCGCTGATGTGGAGATTCGTGCTGATGAAAAAGCCCTGTCAATATACAGTGACGGGGTTATGAAAGCGACTGATGAGGATTATTATACGGAGTATAATGATTATATACTGGCTGTTAAGGTTGTAAGCGGTCTTGACGAGGCGATAGCACATATTAATAAATACAACACAAAGCATTCGGAGGCAATCGTTACAGACAGCTACGAAAAGTCACAGAGATTTTTGAACGAAGTAGATGCGGCGGCGGTGTATGTCAATGCATCGACACGTTTCACTGATGGGTTCGAGTTCGGTTTCGGTGCGGAGATAGGAATAAGCACACAGAAAATGCACGCAAGAGGTCCTATGGGACTTGAACAGTTGACTTCGGTTAAGTATGTAATATACGGTGATGGTCAGGTGAGATAAGCTTTTGGTGTTTATGGTGTGGGGGGAGTATTTATGGATTTTAAAGAAATTTGCAGATTAGCAATGTGCGTATTGGGCTTGATATGGCTAGGAATGGTTGTTCACAGCCAGTATCGGTTTAAGAAAGAGGGAGTGCTTGTTAAGGCTAAAATTATAGATATGAAGCATGAAACAGGTCACTATTTTCCGGTTTATAAGTTTTATTTTGAAGGTCAGGACATAGTTATTGATGGTATGGAAGGCAAAGAAGAACCACAAACACTGGGCAAAACAGTTGAGGTTTACCGTTTCGGGGCTCGCATCGGAAAAGCTGATAACCGCAGGGAAAGGCGGGGCGG
>CAYMCT010000064.1:0-7370 GCA_964389075.1 uncultured Lachnospiraceae bacterium | reverse complement strand
CTTTTAGCCTTGCCCTTGCATTAAATTTATAATACGCAGAACTATACATAATTTATAATCGTTAACTCCTTTCGCAAGATTTACGTTATTCATATTGTAAAGAATATTTATATTTTATAATATATTTTATCTCATTTTACATTATATCATATTACAATTAAAAAGACAATGCAAAAAAGAAAAAAAACGTGCGGAATTTTTCCCGCACGTTTTGATTGATTTTTAACCTACTAATGATAATACATTGTAAAGTATCTGTGCAGCCTGTGCTCTTGTTGCGTTATCAACCGGAGCAAACTCTGTGTCTGATACACCATTGATTATATTAGCCTTCTGCAATGTTGATACAGGAGCCTTTGCATAATCTGCAATGCTTGCTTCATCTGCAAATGAAATCTGTGCTTCAACCTCTGAAAGTGCTACACCTGAAATATTAGCAGCTCTTACAACCATTACAGCCATATCCTGTCTTGTAATGAGTGCATCCGGAGCGAACTTACCACCGCCAACACCTGTAATGATACCTAAGTTGTACGCTGTTTCAACACTGTTGAAGTACCACGCACTTGTTGATACATCATTAAAGCTTGATGTTCTGTACGCACCCGATGAAAGACCGAATACTCCCATAAGCATCTTTGCAAACTCAGCTCTTGTTACTGTATCATTCGGAGCAAATTCAGTGTCTGACTTACCGTTTACCACACCTGCTGCAGCAAGACCGTTTATAGCCTCTCTTGCCCATGCAGCACTGCTGAGGTCTGAGAACAAGTCTTTTGCTACCGCTGCCTCTTCCTGAAGCTGTGAAACTATTTCTTCAGCTGATGAATTTCCAACCGTTCCTATTACATTTCCTGAAGCGATTGAACCTGAGTTACCTGAGTTTGAGATAGTTCCTGTCGATGATGTTGAACCACCGCCGCCACCGCCGCCTGATGACGACTTCTTAGGTACTTCTATCTCAAAAGTCTTCTCAGCACTGCCGGCACCGCTGGTAATTGTTGCAGTAAGGTTAACAGTCTTGTTTGTTGCTGCTCTTGATACCTTACCTTTTGTAGAAATTACGGAAGGTGCGCTTGATGACCACGATATTCTTGAACCAAACTTACCCTCTGTAGGCAGGTCAATATTTGATGTTGTTTCTTCCGGAATATCCTCGAAATTACCATCATATTCAGCATCAAAACGAACCTTGTACTTACCCTTGTAGTAAGTTTCTGTATCTTCTATATCTTCTTCTGTATATCCAACCTTGATATCAAAGCTCTGAGGCTCTGATGATAACTCAACATTACCCTTTTTATATGTTACAACCGCTGTAAGCGTTACGTCATGCTCCTCAAGGTCGTCTGTCATAATTGTTGCTACACCGTTCTGTATTGAAACATAATCTTCATCTGATGATGTCCATGCTATTGTACAGTTTTTGTAGCTCGAAACCTTTGTCGGCAATACAAGGTCAAACTTCAATGTCTCCTCGCCGTCAAGGTCGTATGTGAGCTTTGTTGTATTTGTTGCATCTGTATAGTCAGTTGAACTTACAACCTCATAGCCCGATGCTAAAACATCTGCAATTTCATCCAATGGATTCGGAAGATTGATTACAAATTCCTTTGTTTCTGTAACTTCGCCGCATATAACTGTTGCAACAAGTCTTGTTTTGTAGTTACCAATTTCTGCTGTAGGATTGATTGTAACCTTTGTATCTGAAACTGACATAAAATTTGATGCTTCCCATACATCTGAATCAACTGCTTTCTGCTCAACTGCCCATGTAAGAGTCGTAAGTTCAGGCGATTCAGGAACAAGGAAGTCACCCTTTGCATCAAACTCATCACCGTTTGCTGCAAGGTTTGTCTGTGCAACGTCAAGTGCAAGTGCAGCAATGCCCGCACCTGCTATTGTTTCATCTGACACTGAATATGGTTCATCTGAAATATACAAATCATCAATGTACAATAAACTATATGTTGTGTCAGGTGTTGATATTGTCTTTACATCCGAGAGCTTAACCTTGTCTGTATAAACCTTCAAAATGTTTTCACTCTCATCTCTCATAACAACAACAGTTACGCCGCCCTGCTTGCATATTTCTATACTTATCCAAGTGTTTAAAACAGCCTCACTTGGAGCAGCAATTTTAAGGACATTGTTTGATGAATCTGTAATGTTTAATGTTACAGATGTATTTGCAAATGTTGCATTGAACTTTATTACAAGGTTGTTTACGAATTCTACACCATTAGTTCTTGATAATGTTACAACAGGCTGTCTTGACTGTCCTGTATGTTTTGTCTGGAACAAGTTAAGATACTTATCTGTTGAACCTGCTATTGATGCGCCGGTTACACCGTTATCACCGTCTCTTGTTCCACACGAAAATGTCATTCCGCTTACTGCTTCATATAAAACATTTGATGATGTATTAAAATCAACAAGCGTACCTGTCGGGAATCCCTCAAAGCTTTCATTATAATAAACTACCGGTGCATTCGGGTCCGGAGCCATTATTCTGAACATAAATGACTTGCTTTCTGAAAGCTCACCGCAGGTTACATTTGCTGTGAGTCTTACAAGATAATTCACTGAATCCTCTGTAGGAGCTATAACAAGCTTGTCATTTGATACAGAAGCATAGCTTGTTTCTTCCCAGCTTTCGCCATCTTCACTCTGTTCAAGAACCCACTCAAGAGTGACGTCTGCAGGCTGTGCCGGAAGTGCAATATCTCTGTCTACTGTGTACACACCATCTTCAACTGTCATTCCGAGCTGATTTTCTGTTATTGTAATCTGATTCATTGCAATAGCAAGCTTTTCATCATCCGTAGGAATATACTCTGATACAGTAAAATATTTCAGATAGAAAGCATTATATTTACCTAAGCTTGCGACCATTGTTTTTATTGAGTCTGTTGCATTGCTCATTGAATATGATGTCGAACCTGAATGTACGGGTGTTCCATCCTCATATTTTATTTCAGTCTTAACTATATTAGATCCTGTTAAGATTGAATGTTTAACTACAACTATCGGCGTATTATAATCTGACGCACCCGTTAAAGATACAGTTTCGCCGTTTACAGTCATTGAGCTTCCGCCTTTCGGGAACTTCAGATCTATTATATAATCAGTTGAACTTTCGCCTATAAAGAATGTTGATGCATTGTCACCACGACTGTATGACTTTATTGCATATTCAACAACCATATCACCTTCTGTAACCGGATTTTCCAATGTTTTACTTGAAACTCTTGTTCCGCTCGTACTTCCATTTACGATATAGAGCATACCATCAGTAATTGACTGTGTTGTGTTATCACCCAGCGTCCAGTCTGCTGTTGCATCAGCTGCGGAATAGTCCCAACTTTCATATACTTCTTCTGCCATAACCGGGTAAACCGCTGTTGCTGCAAGAATTGCTGCGACAGATATTCCGGATATAAGCTTTTTTATAAAGTTAGCCATATTAACCTCCTATATTTCTTTGAGAAGTTCCATTTCGGAACTTCTCAAAGCCCTCTCCTCTCAGTTATGATTATTCCTCTACGATAACTCTTACGATATAACCTGCGCCCATGCTACCCTTGAATGACTTGAATAGACCAAAGTCGTACTCTGTCGGGTTATCATCAAAGAGCATGATTTCGCCTGCTTCTATACCACCGTTCTTATCAACGTCTACACTTGTTACATTACCGTTCAAATCAACAGTAAGCTCTACTAAGTTGAACACTGCAGATGCATCGTATGCAACTGTGCCTATTGAGCTTTGATCTACGCTATTTTCAAGATCAAGGAATGCGCTGTCGCCGATATCCACGTTTGCAATTCTACCAAAGTAATACTGGTCACGTGTTGATGAGAATGATACATGCTTCTGCCACTGACCTGAATCAGTGTCTTCCACATCGTATGTCTCACCCTTTATAGCTGCATTTGCAACTCTATCAGCATCTACCAACTTAATAAGTGTGCTTGCTTTACCATTATTTGTAGCTACGTAGAAGATATCACCGGCTGATACTGCTTTTCTGAAAGCAGCATCATCATCTTCAAGCGCATTGAAGATAAGCTCACCTGTATATTCTCTTTCATAGCCATCTACATCAAAATCATATATACCTGCGTTTGAAGCTGTTGTATATGAAACCTCAGCACCGTTGCTGTAGCCCTTGATTTCGTATACAAGCTCACCTTCTTCGTCAACTGATGTTACTATTCTTGATACCATCATTGTCGGACCATTTGATGCGTTACCTATACCATCCTGAGCAACATCTGATTCACTTGCTGCATATGTTACAAGAACCTGTGGATATCTGTCATCTTTGAAATCACCAATTGTGTATGTTCTCGTTGAACCGTTTTCATAGTTTACATAATTTCCTGATGAAACTGTACCTACGCTGTAGTTAGCTGTATTCTTTCTGTCTGAAGCTGCCTCAGGAATTGTAAACTCAACAATGCCACTCTCTATATAGTAACCTGATACTGCACCACCAACTGAGAGAACACCCTCAAGTGAGCCGTTATAAATTGTAAGTGCACTGTTGTCGTTTACGCTCGCAACGTCTGTTGCAAAGTATAGCATACTGATTTCGCCTGCTGAGTTCACCTTGTACTTACAAAGCTTTACAGGATATGAATCACAGTACATAAAATCACTGTCGCTATTTATAGACTCCAGAATATCATCATCACTTGCTGTTGTCTGCGATGTTGCCTTTGGTGCCCAGAACTTA
Source organism: uncultured Lachnospiraceae bacterium (assembly GCA_964389075.1). GTDB lineage: Bacteria > Bacillota > Clostridia > UBA1381 > UBA1381 > Ornithomonoglobus. The sequence goes on along the minus strand of CAYMCT010000064.1, from coordinate 2,628 downwards.
ACTGCACCGTTTGTCTTAGCTTCAACTGTTTCGCCATCCTGGTTAATAAGTCTTATAATAAGATCACCCATATCATCGGTGTAAGCATTTGCAAGAACTGCATACTTCTCAAGACTTGATGATGTAGTTTCAGCATAGCCTACTATATCAAATGCGTCTGTATAGAATGTACCTGAAACGCCAACCTTCATGTCGTCTTCGATAGACTTATCTACCTTATATTCCTGACCGTTAACTGTTATTGTCAATTTGCCGTCATCTTCGCCAAGTCTTGTAACTTCGCCTGTTACAGAATCGCCTGTTACGACAAATTCCATATTAGTCATATCAATGTTTCTCTTGAATGAAACAACGTCATTCTTTCTGAGATTCTTAATATTTGCCTCTACGCCTGACTTTGTTACCTTTATTGTCTGGTCATTTGAATCAAGGTCATATTCGATTGTGACATTTTCATCATTAATCTTACCTGTTATCTTCTTTGAGCCTGCGTTTGTAACAATAAATGTTTCGTATGAATCTACGAATATAATATCATATTTACCGTCTGCATCATAGTCAATAATCTTTACTGTACCTACTTCCGGCTTAATGAAATCGTCATATGCATCTGCATTTCCTGACTTAGCATAATCAGCTGTTGTCATAATTGTACCGTTGTAGATTACTGTAGCATCCTCTACATCATACTTCTTTGTTGCTGATGAAGTTTCTGACTTACGAACTGAGAGTTTACCCTCAGGGTCTCCGTTTGTGCCGTATACACTGAATTCCTCAATCAAATCAGCATCAAAAGTAAGCTCTTCTGACTTACCCTCTGATACCATAGCAAGAATCTCAGGGTCATCTGCCTGATCGTCCTTATAATAGAACTTTACCTTTGTACCTACCAAAGCATCAGCATCGCTGCCTGTGTACTTGTACGCTGTACCGTCGATTGATACGATACCGTCCTTTGTCTTTACGCCCGATGCGATTGTGATGTTTGATGTAGTTGTAAGAATTCCTTTGTCCTCATAAAGGTCAAACTTTACAACACCAAGAGTATCTTCAACTGAATATACCGGATTACCTGCGTCAAAGCCTGTAAGGTCACGGTACGGAGCCATAAGTGCGTTATAAACAGTTTTTATAACCTCACCACGAGGCATATCCGCTCCAACCTCACCGATTACGCTGTCAAGAACATCAAGTGTTGTTCCGCCTACTGAAATGTAGCCGTTCGGGTAACCGCCTGCATTTTCTGCGTCAATACCGTAGTTCATAGCACAAACTACCATCTTGATAACCTGCTCATATTTAACGTTGCCGTCAGGAACGAATGTACCGTCGCCCATACCGTCAACGATAGCCTGCTCAACTGCAGTCTGGATTGTGTTTGCTGCCCAATGGTCAGCAGTTACATCAGTAAACACATTTGCATATGTTGAGTCTGATGTCATATTAAGCATTCTTAATATGATTGCAGCCATTTCAGCACGTGTTACAACAGATTCCGGCTTAACTGAACCGTCATCATAGCCTGTTATAATACCAAGCGATAAACACACCTTCAATGCGCGCTGATAATATGTATCATTCTCATAGCTATATACTTCCGGCTCCGGAGTTGCTTCCGGCTCAGCCTCTTCCTCTTCTGTTTCAACAGCCTCTTTTTCTTCATCTGTTAAATCGGCAGTCGCATCTGATACCGCTGTTTCTGCTGCCGCAGTATCGGTTGTCGCATCTTCAGCTAACGCAACAAAACCACCTGATGTCGTTATCATCATACCTGCTATGATAGCGCAGATAATAGATTTCAACTTTTTACTCATATTATTTCCCTCCTATAAATTTATCTTCAAAAAGCTGGTGCTTTTTTAGAATCTGTTTTGCTCTGTCTCCCCGACAGCCTTGTTATTTCCTTGTATTCAAGAGGCGAAACGCCCGTATATTTTTTGAATACCTGACTGAAATATTGTGAATTTGAACCATAGCCAACTTTTTCTGCAACTTCATAAATTCTGTCCTTCTGTCCACCCATAATTAGTTCCTTGGCTATCTCCATACGCTTTTCCATAACATAATGAGAAAAGTTCATTCCTGTTTCTTTCTTGAATATCTTTCCGAGATAATCAACATTAGTATAGAGAATGGTTCCCGCAATCCATCTTAACGACAGATTTTCATTGCCTATGTTTTCATCAATAATCCGAATCGTGTCCTTGATTAAAGAACTGTAGATAGTAACAGTTTTCGGAGTATTAGCCTGAGCAATCTCAATAGCCTTTTCGTTAATAAACGATTTTATTTCACCAAAGCTCTTGCCCTCTTGAATAGATACAATACCTTTCATATAAACATCTATCTTTTCAAGCTCACAACATCTGATTATGCACACATAAAGCTCTAAGCAGTATGTTTTTGCAACAGCCGGCGTAGGCATACGCCGCTCTATCTCCGAAAAGAATTCTTCAAGCAAAACCGAAACCTTTTGCTCGTCTCCGCTCGATACCGCTTTTTCAATACCGGTATATTGCGGGGTCAGAATTACAGGCTCCGTGCTTATTCTGATTGTGGTTTCACACATCACCTTAGCCCGCTCAGAATAAAATGAATATTCCGTACAGCTCAAAAGTCTCCGATAAC
>CAYMCT010000063.1:363-7441 GCA_964389075.1 uncultured Lachnospiraceae bacterium | reverse complement strand
AATGAACCAGAACGCCTGACGAGCCTCGTAGAAATCCTCAGCCGGATTTTCGGGAACTCTTGCACAGTTCTTTGCTATGCATAAAAGCTCACGCTTTCTTGTTTCGTCAGCGCACTTGTTTGCCATATCAAGAGCGAGTGCCGCATAACGGCGTGCATAGTTGATAACAGCATTAATTGAGATTATAACAGCCTCTAAAAATTCGTGCTTTTCGGAATAGTTCGCATCAGTAACCGGCATTGATGCAAGCTCCTCCTCTGCCCTTGCACGGATTCCGCTAAGACCGATATTTATTACCTCGTCATACTTGACTGTGTAGTGACCTACGCCGTTATAGAAATAGTTTCCGGGCGTGAACATACAATGGTCGATTGACAAAATCGCCTCAGGAGCCATATATGCAGTTGCAAGCTCGCTTGTGGTTCTGCCCTTCCAGTACGGGAACACACGGCGAAGCTCAGCCTTTGTTTCCTCTGATATGTAGAACGGGTCAGCAACACGTTCAGCAACCGTATCAAGCTCCGCTTCAAGCCACTCGAACGAGAACTCCGGATATACCTGACAGCCTCTCGGCGCCTTTGTTGACGAGCCGACAATAAGCTCGTTATCACGTATAGTTATCGGAATATTTTCAAGAATATGACTAAACGCAAGAGCACGGCGTTTCACCATCGGCTCTGCCTCGGTCTTTTTATAGCTTTCGGTTAAGAGAACAGCACGGTCTGCCTCAATCTCAGGCATTTTTCTGAACAGCTCATCAATGAGCTTACCTATACGTTCTGTTCTCGGAATATTTGTTGTATCAAATCTTTTCACTTCTGCACCTCCGTATATGTTATTAATTAAGTTTGCACCTTTATGCAAATGAAATTGCTTTATAATGATGTGAGCTATGCTCGTGAAGTCCGCCATACGGCGAAACTATAAGCTCACAGCTTGTTATTTCGCTGATTTATAATCCTCAACCATATCAGCCAGTTTTTTTGCGGCTGTATAGGCAGATGGTCGTCTGTATTTGTTCCGCATCAGTTGTCATGGATATGCAAAGCACAGCACCTGTTCCCAAAAATAAAATTTCAGACATCAAATTCACCTCTGTAGTAAGGGATAAAATTATTTATCGCCATCGTTTTGAGTAAGCATTTTAATGGCTCTGTCAAAATCACTTTCCAGTTGTTTCATTTCTCTTTTGCGATAAATTTCAAATTCCTTTTTAGCTTTTTCTATCGCCTGCTTATGCGATATATTTCCGTTACCTTCAAGTAACTTTCTTTTATTCGACACAATCTGATTATCAAGTGCATCTATCCAGTCCTGCATTGACATAGGTTTTTGTTCCAATGCCTGAAACTCTGCAAAATCAAGAAATTGCGACACAAGCAAATTCAATCTTTGAAGTTCTATTTCCGAAAGATAATTCTTTGCAATTTTAACATCATCTTTTGTTATATAATCATATCAAGATTGTAGTGAGCAGTATTATAATTTTTTCCATCGGCAGCAGTTGTTCGGAATTTCCGAACAACTGAAATTTCGTCAAGCTCTCCATCTGTCAATATGTTTTTTATATGTTCACTTATATTTGATTTACTCGTTTGATAAAGCTCTGTTATCTGAGCCTGAGTAAGCCACAAATCTTCATCGAAAAAACGAACTGAAACTTTTGTTACTCCATTATCGTCCTGATATATAACTACGTTATTATCATTCATAACATTATTCCTCGTTTCATTAATACCAACTATATTGTAATTATTATAACATATATCGGTTTATATTTCAATACTTTTGGCATTATTTTTGATTATTTTGTTTTATTTTTGTCTATGCACTACTGCGCAGCATTCTCATATCGCTGTTCAGCTGATTCTGATAATAAGCGTCTATGGTTTTGGGTGCGTTGTAAAGCGAGGTGAGCATATATCTTTTGATATCCATTATATCAGATTTGCACTTATCAAGACATTCAAAAACGTACTCTATATGGCTGTTGTTCAGTTCAAGAAGCCGTGTCTTTACATCGTTAAACGACCTTCTTATACCCCCTACGGTGATATAGTCAGGTGCACCGCATAGGGCATCAAGGATTATATCAATTATGCAGTCGATTTTCTCTTTGCCGTAGTTTGATACCAATGCATCATAATCAATATTCCGCCGAATTTCTTTTATAAATACATAAAGGCTGTCCATCTCATCTTCGTTCTCGTTCCCTGCAGGGCAGGATATGATATCAGTATTATTTATATCAGTATTATTTATATCAGTCTTATTAGTGTCTGTTTTAAAGACATCTTGATGTTCATTTTTCTGACTACTTGAGGTCTTATTTTTGACACTACTTGAGGTATTCACTTTGACACTACTCTCAATTTCCGATACATAAATTACAAGCGGTTTTCCCATACCCTGCCGTTTTCTGTGTATAAGTCCTGCATTGTCAAGCTCTGCAAAAACCCCAATAGCCTTAGCTCTGCCCACACCAAGACATTCCATTACATCTTTCTGCGTATAATAAATATACACCCTGCCGTTTTCGTCCTTCCAGCCGTTTTTCTCGGACAGCGACATTCTATCGAGCATCAGTCCGTACAACAGCTTGGCATACGATGACAGACCGCAAAAGCGTTCATCGGTGAACAGCTGCTTGGGTATCTTGAAAAAAGCATTTTTGTCCTTCATAGTTAATCCTTTCATAAGTGTTTTTTATTAATTATATCACATCTGTTTTCAGGAGTGGCGGACAACTTTCAGGAGTTAACGGAGAACAAAGTGCCTACGGCGCACGCCTGCGGCGGGCATAGGAGGATAACGCTTTGGTCACGCCCATGTGCGTTTCCGAACAAGGTGAGGAAAATTTCGCACGGGCATTTAATTTTTTTTGCTTTATAGGAAATGAGCAATTTCCTATAAAGCAAAAAAACAGACCGCTTCCACACACATGAAAGCGGTCTGTTAATTATTCCTCGAACAATGCCTTTGCAAAATCTGACGGATTGAACACCTGTAAATCGTCAATGCCCTCGCCTACGCCGATGAACTTAACGGGAATCTCCTGCTCCTTGGCGATTGAGATTACAATTCCGCCCTTTGCGGTTCCGTCAAGCTTGGTAAGCACGATTCCGGTAATATCCGATACCTCCGAGAACAGCTTAGCCTGACTCACTGCGTTCTGACCGGTTGTTGCGTCAAGCACGAGCAGGTTTTCACGTGATGCGTCAGGCAGCTCACGGCTGATAACACGGTTGATTTTCTCAAGCTCTGCCATAAGATTCTTCTTGTTATGAAGTCGTCCGGCAGTATCGCAAATCAGGACGTCAGCACCCCTTGCGTTTGCCGCCTTACACGCATCAAAAACCACTGCGGCAGGGTCAGAGCCCTCCTGATGCTTTATAATATCACAGCCGCTTCGCTCTGCCCATACATCGAGCTGGTCGATAGCGGCGGCACGGAACGTATCGGCAGCGGCGAGCAGTACCTTTTTGCCCTGCGACTTGTAATAGGTCGCCATCTTACCGATGCTTGTGGTTTTGCCCACACCGTTTACGCCTATGACAAGGATTACTGACGGTGCAGTTTCAAGCTTCATTTCCGAATCAAGCTCACAGAGAGTGTCAGAGATTACAGCCTGCAATTCTTTTTTAACCTCGTTACCGTCTGTAATATGCTTTTTCTTTACTCTGTCACGAAGCTCGTCAATTATTCCGACTGACGTTTCCATACCGAGGTCAGCCATAATAAGAGCTTCTTCAAGGCTTTCAAACAACTCCTCGTCTACCTTGACAAACACGGAAAACACCGAGTTTACCTGTTCTGCAACGGCAGTTCTTGTCTTTTGAAGGCCCTGTTTTAATTTATCAAAAAATCCCATAGTTGTACTCCTGTTTAGTTATCCATTAAAGTCCGAGAAAAATTTTCGCAGATTGCGTTTATGACCGAGCGAGGCTATACATTGGTATGCGAGCGAGGTCAGAAATGTGAGATGCGGAAATTTAGCCGGACTACTCTATCAACTCATCAGCTACATCATCAATCTTTAGTGAAAGCAGCTTTGACACGCCCGATTCCTGCATAGTAACACCGTAAAGGATTGATGCGGCTTCCATCGAGCCACGGCGGTGCGTGATGATGATGAACTGCGTGCGGTCAACATAGTTTTTGAGATATGTTGCAAATCTCGAAACATTTACATCGTCAAGTGCAGCGTCAATCTCGTCGAGGATACAGAACGGAGTCGGCTTAACCTTAAGTATCGCAAACAGAAGTGCGATAGCTATAAACGACCGCTCACCGCCCGAATACAGGTTCAGGTTCTGCAAGCCCTTGCCCGGCAGCTGTACCTCAATCTCGATACCGCTTGTGAGAATGTTATCCGGTTCTGACAGATACAGTCTGCCACGTCCGCCGCCGAACAGCTCTGTGAACACCTCCGAGAACGCCTTATTGATTTCAGTGAACTGCTCACCGAAATGCTCACGCATAAGCTCTTCCATGGAGTCGATAATCTTCCGGAGATTGTCCTTCGACTTTTCAAGGTCGGCTTTCTGCGAGCTCATAAACTCGTAGCGTTCCTTTACACTGCGGTATTCCTCGATAGCGTCCATATTAACGCTGCCGAGGTTCTTTATCTTCTTTTTGAGGTCAGCAAGCGTTTCAGATGCTTCCTTGATGTTCTCGACCTCTGTTTTCATTTCAACAGCGGTGTCATAGGCAAGCTCGTAATCGTCCCACAGACGGTTGAGTGTGTTGTCACGGTCAGCCTGAAGCTTTAAACGCTTGTTTTCTATTCTTGAAAGCTCCTGCTGAAGCTCAATAATTGTGTTTGTGATGTCCTTGCCGTCACCACGGAAACGCTGCATTTTCTCGTTGATAGCCGCTTTCTGCTCGTCGATTGTGCGAAGCTTTTCACGCATTTCTTCCGAAAGCTTTTCGATGTTTACGAGTGTTTCCTTTTTAGCCTCAATCTGCTTTTCGTACTCGCCGGTGAGCTTGTTGATTTCCTCAATATTCGCTTTGCGGCTTGCAAGCTCGTCCTTTGAAGCCTCTATTTCAGCCTTTGCCGTGTCTACAGACTGACGGCAAAGTGCAATATCCTTATTGATTTCGGCAACACGGTCAGCCGTTCTGCCCGATTCCTCTGCCGCCTCCGCTTTCTTTGCAAGCAGCTCGTTACGGCTGTCGAACAAGTCCTGAATCTGCTTTTCAACAGCTGAATTCTTAGTCTTTAGCGAGGATACGTGAGCGATAAGCTTCGCAACCTCGTCAGCCGAATCCTTAAGGTGCGACTCTATCTGCATAAGCTCTGCTTCGTAGCCGCTTTCACTGCTCTTTTCGAGCGATTCGTTAAGCATACGAAGTGTGTTTTCAAGCTTGAGGATTTCGTCCTCGTACTCACGCACGAGCGGAACGAACGAGCTAAGCTGATTATCCACAAGCGAAATATCGCTCATGAGCGATTCGGTTTTCTCCTCTGCACTTTTTATATCACGCACAAGTGCCGAAATATCTGCTGTAAGAGTTTTTATTTCAGCCGCTCTTGAAAGGAATCCGCTCTGCTTATTAACAGAACCGCCGCTCATTGAACCGCCTGCGTTAAGTACGTCGCCTTCGAGTGTAACGGTCTTGAACCGGTATCCGAACTCACGGCTTAGTGCGATTGCATTGTCGATATTATCGACCACAACCACTCTGCCTAAGAGTGATTTGAAAATACCGTCGTACCTCTTATCGTAGCGGATAAGCTCGGATGCGATACCGATGTAACCCTTTGACTTGGACACCTGATTCACATTGTCAAGCAGCTTACCCTTAACTGACGTAATCGGCAAAAATGTAGCTCTGCCGCCGCCGGTTTTGCGAAGATGTGCGATAGCCTGCTTTGCGTCCTCCTCGCTTTCAACGATGATGTTCTGCAACGCACCGCCCAGTGCGGTTTCGATTGCCTGAACGTATTTTTTATCAACCTCGGCAAGACCTGAAACAGTGCCGTGGATTGAAAGACGCTTCAGCTCAGGTGCAGTAAGCACCGCCTTAACACTCTTGGCGTAGCCGGCATAGTCGTTTTCAAGACCTTCAAGTATTCGTTTCTTCGACGATTTTGAATCGTGCTCGACACGCATACTGTTAAGCTTCTGCTGCAGCACCGCAAGCTCTGACTCGGCATCAGCCTTGCTGTTATTAAGGTCTGTAACCGTTTCAGACAGACCTGAAAGCTTGTCCTTACGTGTTTCAATTCCCAAGCTTGTTTCTTCTATCTGCTTCTTTGTTTCCTCAACGCTCTCCTTATGGCTTGCGATTTCGGCATACACCGCCTCACGGCGTTCAATGAAGCTGTTACGCAGGGTTTCGATACCGTTCACACGCTCATTTTCAGAGGTTATTTCGTTCTCACGTGAGAAGTATTCTGTACGCAATCCGGAAATCTCTTCATCAACCTTTGCAATGCCGGCCTCGTATTCCTCCGTTGCCGACCTCGCACCCGAAAGCTCCGATGTGATTAAGCCGGCTTCCTCGGTTTTGCTTACAATCTCTGCTTCCGTCTTTTCGATAAGCTCTCTGCGCTCGTCGTTGCGTGCATCTATATTCGCAAGCTCGCCCTCGATACGGCGAACAGAGCTTGTGTTGTTTTTGATATTATTCTCAAGGATTGTTATTTCATTTTTCGTTGACGAAATCTTCGCCTCGTTCTCGACAAGTCCGGCGTTTGTTGCGGTCTTGTCCTCGTCGCTTTTGCGGCTTTCCTCGTAGAGGTCGTTCATAATCCGCTCGTTCTCTGTTTCCTTTGAGCGGATGCTTGCAAGCTCGTCCTCGACAGACTTGTACTGTGCGTTGGTCTTTTCAGTGTCCTGTGCGTTCTTGTCAAGTGCGATTACGCTCAGGTTAATATCAAGCTGCTTCATATCGCCGTAGAGAGCAAGATATTTACGTGCCTTTTCCGACTGACGCTCAAGCGGACCAATCTGTGCTTCAAGCTCCGTCAGAATATCGCCAATTCTGACGAGGTTCTCGTCCACGTGAGCAAGCTTACGGATAGCCTCCTCCTTCTTGTACTTGTACTTTGATACACCTGCAGCCTCCT
>CAYMCT010000063.1:0-353 GCA_964389075.1 uncultured Lachnospiraceae bacterium | reverse complement strand
GCCTCCTCAAAGATGCTTCGTCTGTCCTCAGCCTTTGTAGAAAGTATCTGCGATACATTACCCTGACCTATCATCGAATATCCGTCACGACCAAGACCTGTATCCATAAACAGCTCATGCACGTCCTTAAGACGGCAGTTTGCACGGTTTATCTGATACACACTCTCGCCGCTCCGAAACAGTCGGCGTGTAACGGTTACCTCATCGAAATCCACATTGAAGTCGTGGTTCGAGTTATCAAGCACGAGGCTAACCTCGGCATAGTTTACACCCTTTCTGGTCTGGGTACCTGTGAATATTACGTCCTGCATATTCGAGCCACGCAGTGACTTCGCACTGGTTTCGCCGATAAC
>CAYMCT010000062.1:0-7443 GCA_964389075.1 uncultured Lachnospiraceae bacterium | reverse complement strand
GATGGAGTAAAGCATATCCGGCTGATATGTTTTACCCACAAATATATTGTAACAGAAAGGATAAACAAAATGGAATATATTATTTCTGCACAGGACAGAGAAATACTGCGTGAAGTTGCAAAAAAACAGTTGGAATATGCCAATATGGAAAGCAACAAAAACAGAATAAAGCTATGGTATAAGCATAACGCATTACAGGGCGACCGTCCGATGATTCATCTGGAGATGTGGACATTCGCTCACGAGATTTTGCCGCAGAGAATAAAGTGTCAGGGCGAGTTCGCAAAGTGGGTTGAAACTCAGCTATACTGTAACTTCCTTAACCAGGAGCTGTTTGATGATGACAGAGTTACTCCTGACTATTTCCCATTGAACTATGACAGAAGCTTCGAGCTGTTCGGTATCGAGGTTAAAAAGGACCTCACCACAGACGCAAACGGAAACGAAAGTGTAGGTCATCACTTCCATTCAGTAATTGAGGATTTAGAGGACGACTACGATAAATTAAAGGAATCGACCTTCGGCGTTGATTTAGAGTCAACAGAAAAGAAAAAGCAGGCTATTGAAGAAGCTATAGGCGATATTCTTCCGGTAAAGGTACAGATGGAATGTTTGTACAGTGTTCCTACACAGATGCTTGTACATATTATGAGTATGGAAAATATGATGTTCAATATGTATGACTATCCCGAACTCTTTATAGAGATGATGGACAGAATTGCAAACGACACACTCGCATACTACAAGCTGCTTGAGGAAAAGAAGCTTATCCTGCCTACAACAACCTTTGAAAGTGTCGGTCAGGGTACATGGAGCTTCACAAACGAGCTTCCCGATCACGACGAATTTGCAAAAAGAACGTTCACACCAAAAGACGTCTGGGGATTTATGGACTCACAGGAAACTGTCGGCATCTCCCCTGCTATGTATGAGGAATTTATCTTCCCTTGCTACAAGAAGATTTCAGAGCAGTTCGGTATGCTTTCATACGGCTGCTGTGAGCCGGTTAATCCTATCTGGGATAACTGCATAAGCAAGCTTACAAACCTTAGAAAGGTTTCAATCTCACCGTGGTGTGACGAGGAATTTATGGGCGAGAGATTGCAGGGTGGCAAGGTTATTTACCACAGAAAGCCGAGTCCGAACTTCTTAGGTGTTAATCCTGAGCTTGACGAGGCTGCTGTTCGTGAGCATATCCGCAAGAGCTTGCTTGCTGCAAGAGGCTGTAAAATGGAAATCACACAGCGTGATGTATACACAATCCACAACAACATCGACAAGGCAAGAAGATACGTTGAAATTATCCGTGAGGAAATTGAAAATAACTGGAAATAACACTCCACGTAAAAAGAGCTGCATCAACTGCAGCTCTTTTAAAATCCGTTCTTATATCAATGATATAATTCTGAGTACGAACAATGCACTTGCTACCCACATAACCGGATGAACGTCCTTTATCTTGCCTGTGCAAGTCTTAAGGATAACGTATGAAAGGATACCAAACATTATACCGTTTGCAATTGAGTATGTAAACGGCATCATTATGATTGCCACAAAACCGCTTATTACGTCTGCAATATCACCATCAAATGTCATCTTCTTAACTGATGATAACATCAAAAGACCTACGAACACAAGTGCCGGAGTTGTTGCAAAGCTTGGTATTGCAAGGAATACCGGTGAAAGCACAAGTGCTACAAGGAACAATACGCCTGTTGTAAGAGCAGTAAGACCTGTTCTACCGCCCTGAGCAACACCTGCGCTGCTCTCAACATAGCTTGTTACTGTTGATGTACCAAGACAAGCACCTGCGATTGTACCTAAAGCGTCAGCCATAAGTGCGCCGCCTGCCTTAGGAAGATTTCCTTCCTCATCAAGCAGGTTACCCTTATCGGCAACACCGATTACAGTTCCTACAGTATCGAAAATGTCAACAAACAGGAATGCAAATACTATTACCGCAAACTCAGCAATATGACCTGTAACATAGCTGAAATCAAACGCAAACATATGCGGAGCCTCAGGTATAAAGCTTGCACCGCTGAAATCCGGGAACAATGAATATACACCTGCTGCAGCATCAACCTGATACCAGCCTGTAGCCTGAGCAATCATTCCGAGTACCCATGTAACAAGGATTCCCCAAAGAATATCGCCCTTTATATTGAAATGATGGAATATTCCTATAACCAACAAGCCAACCATAGCAAGAACAAACTGAGGTGAACCGATATTACCCATTGCAACAAGAGTTGACGGGTCAGTAACTACCACACCTGCACCCTTCAAACCTACAATTACGATAAACAAGCCAATACCTGCCGAGATACCGTACTTTAAGTTTGCCGGAACCTTGTTAACGAGTGTTTCTCTGAACTTGAACAGTGAAAGTAAAACGAAAATAATACCTTCAACCAATACTGCTGTAAGTGCAATCTGCCACGGATTGTCTACACCTGCCTGTGCCATCGGCATACATACTGAATATGTAAAATATGCGTTAAGACCCATACCTGATGCAAGAGCAATCGGGTAGTTTGCAAGCAATGCCATAAACAGACATCCGAAAAATGCAGCTACAGCTGTCGCTGTGAACACGGCACCTGCGCTCATACCTGCCTCAGCCAACATTGACGGGTTTACAGCAAGAATGTATGCCATAGCCAAAAATGTTGTAAGACCTGCGATAAGCTCAGTTTTTACGTTTGTACCGTTCTCCTTGAGTTTAAATAGTTTTTCCATAACTTCCTCCTTAGAAATTTTTAGGTAATTCTATTGTATAATATTTTCAGACATTTTTCAAGTACTTTCGATATTTTGTGAACTTTCTGTAAAATTTTTGAAACATTTAAAAAGGACTGCTTATATACAGTCCCCTCTTATCGTTAGTATATGTAGTTTAAGAAAGCTCTTCAAGACCAAAGCTTACGAACAGTGCTTTATCCACCATACCCATCATCGAATTGTCGAGCTTTCCTATTTTTTCTCTCAGTCTGCGTTTATCAATGGTTCTTATCTGTTCCAAAAGTACAACCGAATCCTTATTAAGCCCGTATTCATCGGCAGCAAGCTCAATATGCGTAGGCATTTTTGCCTTATTGATACGGCTTGTAATCGCAGCAGCAATCACTGTAGGACTGTATTTGTTGCCTACGTCATTCTGCACGACCAATACAGGACGTATCCCGCCTTGCTCACTTCCAACCACAGGGCTCAGGTCGGCATAATAAATTTCTCCTCTTTTAACTGTCACTCTTTATTCACACTCCGTCAGTTTTTCCTCACAAAGCTGCAATGCAGCATTGTCAGCTTCTAAACTCAAATCAGCCTCTTCAAGATTAATATCAGACATTTCAAGATATCCGTTTTTAAGCTTGGTCTTGATTTCCTCAATAGTCTTGTCGGTGTGTGACAAAGCCTCCAGCTCCTTTCACGATTATTTTTTACAGCAGATATTCAGCTATACTGACAATTTCGCCGTCTTTTTTATATATTCTCGGAATTCTTCGGCTGAGGATACATGTAACCTCATAATTGATTGTTCCGAGCCAGCGTGCGATATCGTCCGCTGTAACAGCACCGTTTCCGAAGATCAGGGCCTCGTCACCTCTGCTTATATTATTAACAGAAGAAACGTCAATCATACACTGATCCATGCAAATTCTGCCTGCTATCGGAAAAAGCGTTCCGCCAACGTCTATGCGTGCCTTGTCGGCAAGCATACGTGAATATCCGTCTGCATAACCGATAGGAACAGTGGCTATTCTTGCCGCTCCATCGGCTATGTATTCTCTGCCATAGCTTACTCCCCTGCCCGGCTCTATTTCCTTCACGTATGTTATTATTGATTTCAACGACATAACATACTTCAAATCCAGTCTTGATTTATCTACGTCGTCTGACGGGTACATTCCGTAAAGAATAACTCCCGGTCTTACCATATCGAGATGATACTCAGGATACATCATAATACCTGCGCTGTTGCAGATATGCTTTATAGGTATCCTCACGCCCTCAGCCTCGAGCAAATTACATACATTCATAAACCGTTTAAACTGCAAATGCGTGTAATCCTTTTCCGCCTCATCAGATGTGGCAAAATGCGAAAATATGCCTTCAATCTGAAGCATAGGCAGCTTTGAAATCGCTTTGATTTCTTTCACGATTGTTTCATTGCCGCTGTCCATTGCCACAAAGCCGATTCTCGACATTCCCGTATCTATCTTTATATGAATTTTCACTGATTTACCAAGCTTCACTGCCATCTCTGAAAATGTTTTTGCAAGCTCGTATGAATATACAGTCGGAGTAATATCGTTTAATACTATTTCTTCCGCTTCCTCCTCCATACTCGAACCGAGTATGAGTATAGGAACCTCTTTAAACTTTTTTCTGAGCTCTATGGCTTCATAAAGTGTCGCCGCGGCAAGTCTGTCTGCACCGTTCTCAAGCAGGGTTTTTGCACATTCGCCAACCCCGTGCCCGTATGCATCCGCCTTAACCACCGCCATAATTAATGCATTGGGATTTGTTATTTTCCGTATCCCACGCATATTATGAGCCAGTGCGTCAAGATCAATCTCTGCCCACGTTCTTCTCTCCATAAATTCACCCTCGTATCTATGTTAACATAAAAACTTTTATTTATCAAGCTGTAATATACGGCAAAAAGCCTCCGGCAAGCAGTCAAGCACATCGGTTGCACTCATTGACTCCATTCCATATTTTGCCATTGCAATATCACCTGCTGTGCCGTGAATATACGCCGCCGCTGCTGCCGCCGCTTCACAGTCAATCCCACGTGCCAGAAGCGCCGCAATTATTCCTGCAAGAACATCACCGCTGCCGCCTGATGCCATACCCGGATTGCCTGTTATATTAATATATTGCATAAGTGACGGAGCTGTTACAACCGTATGCGGTCCTTTCAGCAATAAAACTGCCCCGACTTCTTCGCAGAACTCACGGGAAAGCTCTATTCTGTTTTCTTCTATATACGACACATCAAGTCCCGTAAGCCTTGACATTTCCATTGTATGCGGAGTAAATATCAGCTCACACGCACATTCACTTAAAATCTCTTTATCACGTGCAACCGCATTGATTGCATCAGCATCAACAATTACAGGTACACTGCTGTTATGTAAAACACACCTGACAATTTCTTCTGTATCTGCACTTCTGCCAAGCCCCGGTCCGATAAGAACAGCATCGGCATTTTCCATCAGCTCAAGGATTTTCACAGCCGCATCAGCTGAAATATGTCCGTCATTATCCGGTAAAGCGCAGGTCATAACCTCTGTGGTTTTCGCTTCGAGCACCGCATTCACGCTTTCACAGCTTGCAAGCGTGATAAGTCCTGCCCCACTCTTTAACGCCGCCTGTGCTGACATATACGCCGCACCGCTCATACCCTTTGAGCCTGCTATAATTAGCAGCTTGCCGTAATCACCCTTGTGCGAGTTCGACTTACGTGGTTTAATTTTGCTTCTGATAAATTCATCATCAGTCACATTAACCCTTATATCCTGCGAATCAATCGCCGACTTCGGCATTGAAATCATATCCACTTTAATCTCGCCCGTACATTCTGATGCAGGATACATAAGCATTCCGATTTTATACCCTGCAAACGTGACAGTCTTATCTGCGTTTATACATATACCGCAAATCTCACCGCTGTCGCTGTTTATTCCGCTCGGCACGTCTACCGATAAAATGTACTTAGCGTTCTCGTTTATAATCTTAATTACATCATACGCCGTTCCACGCACATTACCGCTTATGCCTGTGCCGAAAATTGCGTCAACAACAATATCATATGAACGTATTATATGTTCAAGCCCCTCCGTATCTGCTACGGTATCAAGAGGTATATCCATTCCGCTTACTATATCGAAGTTAATCTTTGCATCGCCTGTGTATGAGTTTCCGTTTACGAGAAACACACCCGTATCTACTCCCATATTATACAGATGCCTTGCAATAGCCAGACCGTCACCGCCGTTATTGCCCTTGCCGCAGAATACGGCAACCGATTTACCTGTCAGATCAAAATCCTTTTTCAGCTCATTAACGCACGCAATAGCGGCATTCTCCATAAGCACAATACTCGGAACAAAGCCGATTTCCGTAGCCGCCCTGTCAACAGAGCGCATCTGCTGTGCATAGCATGCCTTGAACATAAAACCACCTCATTATGAGTTGTATTTTCTTACAGCACGTGGGTTATATTTCCACAAGCCTTCTATCATCTTATCTGTTGCCTGAAACACAACTATAGTTCTTGTTTCGTCAACGCTGCAGTCTGCAAAGTATGTGTCAAGATTATCGTTCATAGCACTGTAGTTAAGCACCTTGACATTCTGCGGCGGATTCTTGTATACATCATTACAGCTGTCATCATTGACCTTTGCCATAACACTTACGTTATGCACATCTATTGTTACAAGACGTTTTCTGCCGCGCTTGGATAATATCTTGTCAATATCAATCTCATTATTGGTAACAATGTACTCGTACTCAATATTTGTCATACCAATCAGAAGATATGCACCGTACCACACTCCGGCAACAAGCAGCAAGCCGATAGAAAATACCGTCTGACCCACCATACTCTCCGCAGAAGTGTTGAATCTTATAACCATCATAAGGCACAGCAATGCAACTGTCAATAATATTGCAGCAAGAATCACACCTGCAATTATAAGCTTATCCTTAGTGTCTCTCTTTTTCTGTACCAAATACTCTAAAAACAAATCCATAATCATTCTCCTTCGTCCTGCAATAAATCTTTAATTTCATCATACAAAGCACTCAACGCTCTGCTTCTGTGTGAAACTGCAATTTTCTCCTCAAGCGTAGCCTCCGCAAAGGTTTTGCCAAGCTCATCGGAGAAAAACACCGGGTCATAGCCGAATCCGTTTTGACCTCTTGATTCCCGAAGTATTCTGCCCTCTACCTCACCCTGAGTAACAAGCTCCTTGCCGTCAGGGAAAATAAATGCAATATTGGTAACAAACTTTGCTACTCTGTTCTCTTCACCGTCAAGCTCGGACAAAAGCTTTTCTATTTTCGCACTGTCAGGTGCGCCCACTCCGGCATATCTTGCACTGTACACACCCGGTCTGCCGTCAAGTGCCTCCACACACAAGCCTGAATCGTCCGCAAGAACATAGTCATCACAAACCAAAGCCACCGCACGTGCTTTTATAAGTGAGTTCTTTGCAAAAGTATCTCCGTTTTCCTCAACATCAATGTCTATACCTGCATCCTTCTGCGATATGACCTCAAATCCGAGCGGAGCGAATTTCTCACGAATTTCGCTTATCTTGTTCTGATTTTTAGTTGCTGCAATTATTCTCATAAAATTATCCTCTTATCTGTCCGTTGCCGAAAATAATGTACTTAACAGAAGTCAGCGCCTCAAGTCCCATAGGACCT
>CAYMCT010000061.1:0-7450 GCA_964389075.1 uncultured Lachnospiraceae bacterium | reverse complement strand
CAACGGCATAAGCCGACTTGTCCGTGATAAGTGCGATTTTATCGCATCAATCCCGATGAAAGGTGAAATAAATTCACTTAACGCATCGGTTGCAGCGTCGGTGTTGATGTACGAGGCATTAAGACAAAGGGGATAAAGGAGTTTAAAATATGAAAGCTATAGTAACAGTAGTTGGTAAAGATAAAAAAGGAATTATCGCAAAGGTGAGCACTGCATTGTACGAAAACAGTGTTAATATCATAGATATTTCACAGACAATTATGCAGGATATGTTTACAATGATAATGATGGTCGAGTTTGACAGTAACGAGTCAACTGTACACGACATTGACAGCAGTCTTGATGTAATTGCACAGGATATGGGGCTTTCAATACACGTTCAGCGTGAAGAAATATTCTCGTCCATGCATCGAATCTGAGGAGGAAAAGCAATGATAAATCCATTTGAAATAATTGAAACTATTAATATGATTGACAACGAAAACCTCGATATACGAACAATCACAATGGGTATTTCGTTAAAATCGTGTGCAGATTCAGATATAAATAAGGTTTGCGAGAAGGTATACAATAAAATAACTACATACGCAAAGGACCTTGTGAAAACGGGTGAGGATATAGAAAAACAGTTCGGTATCCCGATTATAAACAAACGTATATCGGTAACACCGATAGCAACGCTTGTAGATGCACTCGATAATCCTACGGTTGAGAAATGTGTGCAGATAGCGAAAACGTTGGATAAAGCCGCAAAAACAGTCGGTGTAAACTTTCTGGGCGGTTACAGTGCGCTTGTACACAAGGGCTACACAAACGGAGAACGTGTTCTCATTGAGTCAATCCCTGAAGCACTTGCTCAGACTGATATTGTATGCTCAAGTGTAAACATCGGCTCAACAAGAGCAGGAATTAATATGGACGCTGTTAAGCAGATGGGTGAAATCGTGAAGAAAGCGGCAGAGCTTACAAGGGATACACAGGGCTTCGCGTGTGCCAAGCTTGTTGTATTCTGTAATGCGGTTGAAGACAATCCGTTTATGGCGGGCGCATTTTTGGGCGAGGGCGAAGGCGAGTGCGTTATAAACGTAGGCGTATCCGGTCCGGGCGTTGTAAAATGTGCGCTTGAAAAGGTAAAGGGCGAGGATTTTGGCGTGGTAGCCGAAACCGTTAAGAAAACAGCGTTCAAGATTACAAGAATGGGACAGCTTGTTGCACAGGAAGCATCAAAGCGTCTTGGAGTGCCGTTTGGCATAGTAGACCTTTCGCTTGCTCCGACGCCGGCTGTGGGTGATAGTGTCGCATATATCCTTGAAGAAATGGGACTTGAAAAGTGCGGAACCCACGGAACAACAGCAGCACTTGCACTTCTTAACGATGCAGTTAAAAAGGGCGGTGTAATGGCATCAGGCTATGTTGGCGGACTTTCGGGTGCGTTTATACCGGTAAGTGAGGATGCCGGCATGATAGCGGCGGCAGAGTGCGGTGCATTATCGCTCGAAAAGCTTGAGGCTATGACCTGCGTATGCTCAGTAGGACTTGATATGATAGTTCTTCCGGGTGATACGACTGCTTCAACAATTTCCGCAATCATTGCAGATGAAGCTGCAATTGGTATGATTAACCAGAAAACAACAGCAGTAAGAGTAATTCCTGCACCGGGAATGAAAGAGGGCGATGTTGTGGAATTCGGCGGACTTCTGGGTACAGGCCCTGTAATGAGCGTAAAGCCGTATTCAAGTGAAGCTTTCATAGCACGCGGCGGCAGAATCCCTGCACCGTTAAACAGCTTGAAGAACTGAAAAATTAGAGCGGTTACTATTGGTAACCGCTCGTTTTTGTGGAGCAGATTATTTTTTTTGTGGGGGATAATGGTGTATATAAATTGTGTAAATGTTTAAACTAAATGGTAGTTAATATTAAAGGTGGTTATTGATATGAGTGAACTTACAGCATTTGCACAGCTTGCATTTACAATAATTGTCGGGATGTATTTTTTTATGCATCTCAGAAACGATACTACTACAGAAAAGGCAATACATGATGAATCAAAGGCAGAGGCAGAAAAGCTTAATATGATGCGTCATATTCATCTTGATGAGCCGGCATCTGAGCTTGCGAGACCGGTAAGAATAAACGATGTAATAGGTCAGGAGGACGGGATACGAGCGTTGCGTGCGGCATTGTGGGGTGAGAGTCCGCAGCATGTTCTCATATACGGACCTCCGGGAGTAGGAAAAACTGCGGCGGCACGTGTGGTAATGGACGAGGTGAAGAAAAGTCCCGGCACACCGTTTTCGCAGAATTCTGTTTTTGTAGAGGCAGATGCTGCAATTATGCGATGCGATGAACGTGGTTTTGCAGATCCGCTCATAGGCTCTGTACACGACCCTATTTATCAGGGGGCAGGTGTGATGGGAAATGCCGGAATACCTCAACCACGGTGCGGTGCTGTTACAAAAGCTCACGGCGGTGTTCTGTTCCTTGATGAAATCGGTGAGCTGCCAAATGAGCAGATAAATAAGCTGCTTAAGGTTCTTGAGGACAGAAGGGTAATGCTCGAAAGCTCTTACTACAGTAAAAACAACAGAAGGATTCCGACATATATACACGATATTTTCACAAACGGACTTCCGGCCGATTTCAGACTGATAGGTGCTACAACGAAAAAGCCGGAGGAAATTCCCGAAGCAATACGTTCAAGATGTGTGGAAATATTTTTCAATCCGCTTTCACGTGCCGATGTAGTGCGGATTGTGGCAGAGGCAGCTGTACGCTGCGGCACGCCTGTTGAAAACGGAGTAAAGGAGCTTATCGCCGACAGAGTAACAAACGGTCGTGATGCGGTAAAGCTTTTAAGGTCTGCTGCGAACCTTGCACGTATGGAAGGCAGACCTGTTGTAAGTCTGAGCGATGCAAAATGGGCAGCGGATTCGGGCAGATATCCTAAACGAAAAGACCCATTTTTGAAAGAAAATGAAAAAATAGTTGACATATCTATTATAAAACATTGAAAATATTTGGAAATTTTGTAAAAAATGCTTGAAAATTTTTTTGATATGGTGTATAATTATAAATGTATAATTAGGTTTAAAGTATAAGCCAATAAAAGGATTACATCGGAGGACTGAATAAAATGATAAGTAAAGCGTTTCAGAATATAATTACACAGATGGCTGACGTGTTCCCAAAAAGATTTGGTATTGCGGATTCGCGTGGTTTGGTCTTGGCATATAACGGTCTTGAGCCAAGTGAGGATATAATGGAAAATCTTGTAGGAGCGGCATCAAACAGCGATAAGCTGTTGTTCAAGGATGGATTCACTATTCGTTCAATGTCCAATAAGCCATATGCTGAATATGTAGTTTATGTAGAGGGTACAGATGAAACTTCGAAGTATTGCTGTAACGCTGTTGCGGTGGCTGCAAATAATGTGCGTCATTACTATGATGAAAAATATGATAAGACAAACTTTATGCAGAATATCATTTTTGACAACCTGATTTCTTTTGACCTCCATCAGAAGGCACGTGAGCTTCATGTTGACTGTGATGTTCCGAGAGCTGTATTCTTCATAAAGGTTACAAATCCGGGTGAGAGCGGTATATACGAGGTTGTAAGAAATATATATCCTGATAAGGAACGTGATTTTGTTATCAATATTGATTCAAATAATATCGTTCTTATCAAGGAGCTTAAAGAGATACTTAAGCCGGAAGAGCTTGAGATTATGGCAAGACAGATTCTTGATACCGTAAATGCTGAGATTATGTATCCGGCTGTAATCGGTCTTTCAACCGTTGCAGCTAACATAGACGAGCTTAATAACTCATATAAGGAAGCACAGATTGCTATTGAAGTAGGCAAGGTGTTTGACGAGGAGAAGAATATTCTCAGCTACGAAAATCTTGGTATCGGCAGACTTATATATCAGCTGCCTATCAAGCTTTGCGAGCTGTTCCTTAAAGAAGTATTCAAGAAGGGTGATATTACAACTCTTGACGATGAAACTATACTTACAATTAATAAATTTTTCGAGAACGACCTCAATGTAAGTGAAACTTCAAGACAGCTGTTTGTACACAGAAACACTCTCGTGTACCGTCTTGAAAAGATTTATAAGCTTACAGGTCTTGACCTGAGAAAATTCGACCAGGCTATTGTATTTAAGGTTGCTATGATGGTACATAAGTATCTTATATCAAACCCGATGAAAATATAACGGAAATACAAGGCGATTGCGCTGATAATCTGATAAAGTCTGTCGGATAAATAAAGAAATTCAAGGCTGTCACAAACCGGATCGGATTGCGGCAGCCTTTAAACGTAGGAGTGTTAAAATTTGAAGTCTTTTTTGAAATATGCAATAATTGTGGTTTCGGTGGCAGTGATTACATTCTGTGCAACGACTGTGACATACGTTCTGGCGGGAATTGATTTTGATTCTCTTGATATTAATACAAGAGGCGGTCTTGCAACAAAAATCAATGCTATCAACACATATCTGGATGAGGAATATCTGTATGATGATTACAGTCAGCAAAAGCTTAATGAAGAAGCAATTAAAGCATATGTAGAAGCATTGGATGAGCCGTACTCACACTATTACACAAAGGATGAGTTTGAATCGTATCTTAGCGGCGTTGAGGATAGCTATGTAGGAATAGGTGTAGTTATTTCGGCAGATGAAGAATCTGATAAAATAATAGTGGTTGCACCTACTAAAGACTCACCGGCTTATAATGCAGGAATACTTCCCGGCGACTATATAATTGCGGTTGACGGAACAAGCTACAGCGGTAATGAAATGGACGAGTGTGTTTCTGCAATAAAAAGCGGAAAAGCCGGTACTTCTGTTACTGTAACAATGGAACGTGACGGTGTTGAGAAGGACTATGTAATAAAACGTGCTCAGATTTCATCAAACTCGGTTGAATCTGAAATGATTGATGATGAGATTGGCTATCTCAGAATAACAAGCTTTAACACTAATGAACCCGGCTCCGCAGAGAATACATTCACGGAATTTCAGGCAAATATCGAGAGCTTGCAGAATCAGGGAATGAAAAAGCTTGTTATAGATGTACGGGATAATCCGGGCGGTGTGCTTGATGTTGTATGCGATATAAGCGACTATCTTCTGCCCGAGGGAATTATAACATACACAGAAACAAAATACGGAAAACGAACAGAGTATAAGTCAGACCGGAACGAGCTTAATATTCCTATGGTTGTGCTGATAAACGGTAACAGTGCAAGTGCATCTGAAATTTTGACAGGTGCGCTCAAGGATTATGACCGTGCCGTAGTTGTAGGTGAAACAAGCTTTGGAAAGGGCATTGTACAGAGTGTATTGCCGTTCCTTGACGGTTCGGGAATATCACTAACAACCGCCAAATACTATACGCCCGGCGGTGTATGTATTCATGGTGTCGGAATAGAGCCTGACTATGTAGTTGAAACACCCGAGGAATATAAGAACTATTATGCGTCACAGATACCTGCACAGGAGGATGTGCAGCTGCAAAAAGCATTAGAGATACTTGAGAAGAATTAATATCAGGAGGGGAAATACTATGGCTAAGTCGCAGCATTTATGGGCGATAGAACAAAGACGTAAAAACCGTGAGAGTCTGAGACGTGCAAAACGCCGCAGAAACTGTACAATTGTGGTATTTTTTGCTGCGATTATTGCAGTTATTGTTATAGTGGCAAGAGGCTGCGGCGGAACCGGCGGTGAGGGAGAGCCTCAGTCTGAGCCTGCTCAGACACCGTCACAAACAAATGATGTGCCTGAAGCAGCTGTGACCGGAGATGTACCTGTGTCTGATACGGGTGTAATGGCAACTGCGGCTCCGGGAATGGAGTTTGTTGCATCAATTGATGAGGAAGAGCTTGATTTGTCCTGCTTCAGCAATTCGGCATTTATCGGTAATGCCCTTGCTGACAGTGTATCAATGTATAATATTTTGCCGGATACTGATTTTTATACCGGTGTAAATATTAATCTTGAAAATGTATATACAACAGCTTCGGGTTACAGCTCTACGGCTATAGCAGACCAGTTAAAGAGTAAAAAATTCAGCCGTGTATTTCTAAGCTTCGGCGAGCTTGAGCTTGCGTGGAAGAGCGCTCCGAAATTCGGTTCTGCATACCACAACCTGATAGATAAGGTTAAAGAGTATCAGCCGAGTGCAAGCATATATGTTATATCAATCCCTCCGGTTACAAAGACTGCATCAGATGCAAATCTGTACGGTGCAAATCTTGTAACAATCAAAGAATATAACAGAAGAATAAGAAATCTTGCATACAGTGAAGGCTTGTATTATGTCGATTCTGTTGCAGCACTGGGCAGACAGGGCGGATATCTTATGGAAGGTGCATCGTATGACGGTATCAACCTGAACAAGGAATATATTATCGAACTGATGAACTATATTGACAGAAAAGCATATATTCCAAAGACTCCGGCTTCTGATGTAACAGAAGAAGAGGAAGATGCTGTTGAGGAGAAAGAGGAAGCTACAGAAGCTGCACAAAGCTCAGATAGCAAAACTGCTGAACAGGACAGGGAGGATAACGAACCCAAGCCTACCGTAAATGTTTTTAAGGATTCGGCAATCTCAAAATATGATTAAAGGAGCTGATACAATGAAAAAATACAGTATATTATTAAGTATGATATGTGTGTTAATGCTTGTGTCATGCGGAAAAAAGGATGAAATTACCGGTGTTGACCTTGCTGCATATCTGAACGAGGGCGAAGTGTTTTCGGAACCGCTCACTGAGATTGATGCATACGGTGCTGAAAAGTATTTCTTTTTGAATCCCGGGGATTATTCTGAAATAACTGCCTATGTAGGAACAAAGGCGGTTTGTGATGAGTTTGTCATCATAAAAACAAATCAGACTGATATGGTAATTGAAAAGCTCAATACACATCTTGAAACTATGAAAAATCAGTACAGCTCATACCGTCCTGATCAGGTGTATAAGCTTGAAAATGCATTTATAACCGATTATGAAGGCTCGGTTGTTATGATTGTTTCGCCTGACAGCGAGAAGGCTGAAAGTGTATATAAACAATATCTGAAAGATTAAAACCTAAAAAGAAATCTGCAGCTGCGCTTGCGGATTTCTTTTTAGGTTGTGGTTTTGAATTTTTTGTCATATTCAGCAGTAAGCTTATATGCCAGCTTATAGCGGTCATTTATGTCCATATTATAAAACTCGCTGTACTCCATATCAACAGTAAGCGTAGGTGCTTTACAGCTTTTGCAATAGTTGCTGATTCGGTTTGAGGTATAAAAATGGTTGCATTTTCTGCAGTAAGTAATAATCATACCGTTAGCTCCTTCGCCCAAACATATAATATAAAAATCCTGTCAGACTGACAGGATTGTGAATGGAGGAGAGGATGGGATTTGAACCCACGAACGACAATGCCGTT
>CAYMCT010000060.1:0-7520 GCA_964389075.1 uncultured Lachnospiraceae bacterium | reverse complement strand
TATTACCCCGAGAGTAACTTTGATGACAATTCCGTAGTTGAAATAACAGCATTCTTTGATAATGCAGTGAGAATGAAAGAATGTCATAATGTTACCTTTGACGGTATTACATTCGAAAAAATCGGCGGAGATGCTTTCTATATAACAGGTGCAGATAATATAAAAATCAAAAACTGTACAATAGATTTTGTGCAGGGTGGTGATGCGATATATCTGAAGGGAAGCAACTCTGAAATTTCAGACAATAGCTTTTACGGCTGTGCAAACAATGTTATTGAAATTCACGGCGGCTCAGTTGCAACGCTCACAGAAGGTAACGTAGCTGTAACGAACAACAGAATATCATACTGCGGTTATCGGGGCAGACATTCGGTTATCCACTCGGGAACAGACTCAACCTCGTCACCGTCCGATTACGGTAATTTGATATCCAACAATCTTATTCAGGATTGTATGACATTTATGGGCATAGTGTGCAATGCAAACGATACAAAAATACTCTATAACGAAATTGTAAATCCGGGCTATTTCATAGGCGACGGCGGTGCAATTTATATGGGTAAGAGTAACGTCAAATACGGCATGGAGGTTGCATATAACTATATCCATGACGGACATAAGGGCAGCAGCACTTATGCGTATTGCGGACTGTATTCCGATGACGGCTACAGCGGCAACAATTACCATCATAATGTTGTAAAAGATATGTATCAGGGTATGATTGTCGGCGTGGGCATGAATTCAAAATTTAATAATAACCTGTTTATCAATAACTCGGTTGCACCATATGTACAGTCGAGAATGACGGATTATACATCGTCAAAGGGTGCTTATGAGAGCGGTTACCAGAACATGATGTATAACGAGGCGTATAATATCAAAGAAAAAACCGTTTATGGAAGTACATTTATGAGCAAATATCCGCTTATAGATGAAGCTCTTTCAAGAACGCCGTATTTTGCACCCTGGAATACAGAGGTTACGGGAAATATACTAATAGGCGAGAGCGGTACAATATTAAGACCGTGGCATCCGTATTATAAAAAGAGCAGTATAGAGCCGGTAATTGACGGCGAAGCGGATGTTGTAAAGAATAATAATTATACTCTTAAATACGGTAAAAAATATATAGGCAGTAACACTGTTATAGGCTACTATGTTGATGAGCTGAATTTGTACGGAGCAAAAATTACAGACAGTGCAGGTCAAGACCTTAATGCAACGTCGCTCGGTAACCCGTTATATGAATATGATGATTCGTATTTTAAGGATGCGTCAAATCAGGATTATACACTGAGCAGTGATTTATCATCGGATGTATCAACAGCATATGAGCTTGATATGTCGGAAATCGGAGTAATATCAACCTCAAACAATGATATGTTTAAAACAGCAGATAAACCACGGTTAGTATATCCTGAAAATAATTCGCTATGTAACAGTGAAACGGGATTGGTATGGGGAAGAGTAAGGAATGTTTCTAAGTACATAATCACTGTATCGGAAAATTCAAATCTGGAAAATCCTGTTTTGGAAATAACGGTTCAGGACAACTCACTGGATTTGGAGAAAAGTGTTTCGCTTGATACTGGCAAGACATATTATTGGAATGTAAAAGCCGTTGGTCTTGCAAAGAGCGATTCATTTGAAACGGTAAGTGATACGTATTCATTTACAACAAGCTCGGCAGCGAACACTGAAAGCTTTGAATATACTCTTTCGGTGCTTGATTCACAGCTTGAAAGATACGAAAAAGGCACAATAGATTATACGGATAGCGGAATTTATGAAGAGCTTAAACTGTTGTCGGAAACTGCACACAGCATATTACTATCGGGTACACAGGAAGAAGTAGACGAGTGTGAGAATACAATACTTGATACTTTGATTTCATATAGTGACAGTGTAATATATTTCTTGGCGGAAATAACCGAGTGTTCTGTAGACCAAAGCAGTGACGATGTATATATATCAGCAAAGGGCTTTGAACCGAATTCTTTAGTAAGTATTACGGTTACAAATCATCTTTATAATCTGGATTTGGCGGCTGAAGGATATAATCTGGACAGTGTCCAGTACAGTGATACTCTATATTCAGATTCTGACGGTAATGTGGAATTTAAGTTCAACACCCGTGTAAAGGGCGAGGACAGAAGCGGTGTTTACACTGTGTATATGTCAGGAGAACAAGGTAGAACTATTAATAAAGCTTATAGCTATGGAACAATCACAGCAGGAGATGTTACATATACAAATGAAGATGGTGGTGCTGTAGAGGATTTATCTTTGTATATTGGCAAGAATATCACAATGTCGTGTAATATACAGAATAACACACAGTCACCTTTCTATCCTGTTATAGTTAATGCATTTTATTCATCAGACGGAAAGCTCGGCGATGTTCAAATTGCTGATTCGTTTGAGGTTAAGGCTCATACAAGCGAAGAACTGAAATGGACTGTGAATATGACAGAGGCAGATACCGTAAAGCTTCTGTTCCTTGATTCGCTTGCAACACTCAAACCGTTTGAAAAATGCAGAATTATATATGAAACATCAGCTAATAAGTAAAGGTAAGGTGATAAGATTATTATGAAACAAAAAACAGCAGTTAACAAAAAGCGACTGAACAGAAAAAGCGGAAGCTTCAGAGATAATCTTGAGTTTTTGCTTATAGCTGCACCGGGAATTATTTTGCTTTTTCTTTTCAACTATCTGCCAATGTTCGGTTTGGTTATTGCTTTTAAAAACTACAATCCGAATCTCGGAATAATAAAGAGCAAGTGGAACGGATTAAAAAATTTTGAGTTTTTCTTTACATCTCCGGATGCTTCAAGAATAATCCGAAACACCATAATGTATTCATTGGCTTTTATGTTTGTAACGCTTATATGTGCGGTCATTCTCGCACTGCTATTCTATGCGTTAAGAAGCAGAATTGCGTTGAAGGCATATAACACCATTGCAATTTTGCCACAGTTTATGTCGATGGTTCTTATAGCGTATATTGTATATGCTTTTCTTAATCCGGTTTCGGGTGTTCTTAATAAGGTGATTGCACTATTCGGAGCTGAGGCTGTTGACTGGTATGGCAAACCGGGTGCATGGCCGTTTATACTCACTTTTGTGAATACCTGGAAATCGGTGGGAATGCAGTCGATTATATACTATGCGGCATTGATGAGCATTGATGATTCTCTGTATGAGGCAGCGGCACTTGACGGTGCAAATAAGTTTAAACAGACTGTTCATATCTCTATACCGCACCTGATTCCGATTATGACAATACAGACTATTCTTGCATTCGGTCATATCTTTTCGGGTGATTTCGGTCTGTTCTATCAGACAACGAGAGATATAGGAACCTTGTATCCGACTACAGATATTATAAATACATATGTATTCAGAGGACTGAAAAACGGCAGCCTTTCGGTTTCTACAGCGATAGGTCTTGTTCAGTCGGTATTGGGACTCATAATGGTTGTAACAGTCAATAAGATTGTTAAGAAAATCAGTCCTGAAAATTCATTGTTTTAAGGAGGCGGAAAAATGCATAAAAAAGATATTTTTGGACAAATCATACTGCATATTTTCTTCGTGCTGTTGAGTCTTATGTACGTCATTCCGTTTTTGCTCCTTATAGCAATTTCGCTGACTGATGAGAAAACTCTTGCCGATTTCGGATACAGCCTTATTCCTGAGAAGTTCAGCTTTGAGGCATACAAACACGTTTTCCAAAATCCGCAGCAGCTGATAGATTCATATAAAACAACAATTCTTTTTACCGTTTTATATACAGTATTTACGGTAATTGTTACCACTATGACGGCATATCCGCTTTCGAGAAGTAACTTTAAATATAAAAAGATACTTACGTGGTACATATTTATAACTATGATTTTTGGCGGAGGTCTTGTTCCGTCATATCTTGTGAATGCGAACCTGCTTAACATTGATAACACAATCTGGGTATATGTTTTGCCGGGTCTGGTAAGTGCGTGGAATGTAATCATTGTACGAACATTTTTCCAGGGCATACCTGAATCACTGATAGAATCTGCAAAGATTGACGGTGCGAGTGAGCTTGCTACGTTCATAAGAATAATCATACCGCTTTCAACCCCTGTTATGGCTACTATCGGCTTCCTGCAGATGGTTGCAAAGTGGAACGACTGGAACACTGCTTTGATTTATATAAAAGATGCAAAGCTGTACTCTCTTCAGTATATGCTTCAGAGAATATTGAGAGAGGTAGAATTTGTTAAGCAAATGGCAAGTCAGAGTGCGAACTTCGATAATTATGAGCTTCCAACAGAAAGCTTGAGATACGCAACAGCTCTGCTTGCAGCAGGACCTATGATTATAGTTTTTCCGTTCTTCCAGAAGTATTTTACAAAGGGAATGACTATAGGTGCTGTTAAAGGATAAAAATTTTAGATGTAAAAGTCTATAAAAATAAGAGGAGTGATTATTATGATTAAAAAGATTTTAACAATGTCGCTTGCTGCTGCAATGCTATGTTCTGCAGTGGGATGCACAAACGAGGGCAGCGTCAACGAAAATGGTGAAGTTGTGCTCACATGGACAATGCCGGGACCGGGTAAGCAGCAGGATGCAGACGAGGTATGGGCAGAGTTCAATAAGCAGCTCAAAACCTATGAGGGCTTTGAAAATGTAACTGTTAATTTTGATGTTTCAGATGTAAGTGATTATTCGCAGAAGTTCCTGATGGCACAGACAGGCGGAGATAAAATGGATATTATCCAGACATATACACTTGATTTTGTAAAGGAATCGAGAAACGGCACATTTGCACCGCTTGATGAATATCTTGAGGATGAAATGAAAGAAACAAAAGAAGAATTACCGGAATTTATTTTCAAATACGGTGAGGTTGATGGTGCTGTATACGGCATAACAAATTATCAGATGTGTCCGAATATGTATGCACTCAACATAAACAAGGAATTGGCAGACAAGTATCTTGATATGGATAAGATAAAAGAGCTGTTGGCAAAGAAGGAGTTTGATGAAGCTATATTTGATGAGCTTGAGCCGCTCCTTGAGGGTGCTATGCAGAACGGCGAGCTTGGTAAGGGCTTCAACCCGTTGTTCTCATATATGTTCGCATCAAGACTGTACGATGATCTGGGTAAAATGTTCTGTATAGACACATATGGCGACAGTACAGAGGTTAAGCTTTTCTTTGAAACTGAAGAAAACAAAAAAGTATATGACAAGATGAACGAGTGGTTCAATAAGGGTTATATCCGTAAGGATGTACTCAGTGTTGACGATTTGAAGAAAGACAACGATAAAGAAGGCGGACACATTATGTGGATTGCCAACAATTTTAAGGGCGAAGAAATTGTAACAGGCCCGGAATCAGGTATAGAGAGCTATGTTATTTATTTAAGTCCTAATCCGGTTGTTACTGTATCAAATGCAGCAGGCGCTCTTGCAATATCAGCTAACTCAGAAAACAAAGAGCTTGCGGCTAAGCTTATTAATCTTATGAACTGTGAGCGGGGCAAGGACCTGTATAACCTTCTTGTATGGGGTGTTGAGGGTAAACACTACAACAAGGTTTCGGATGACAGAATTGAAACACTCGATTATACCGGTCAGGGTACTTCAAGTGCTCCTTATGGATTGTGGAAGTGGGTAATAGGTAATACAAAGTATGCTTATGACACACAGGCAGACGCAGAAAATTACAAGACCTTTGTGTTTGATGAGTTCAATGAAGGCGAAAATACTGTCGTATCAAGAGCAATCGGATTCAAGGCTGATTTTTCGGAATACGAAAGTAACGTACAGCAGATTGCGAGCATAGACTCAGAATATACAAAACCGCTTATGTACGGTGCAGTTGAGAACTATGAAACTGTTTATGAGGAGTTTATGAATAAGCTTGAAGCCTGCAAGAGTGGCGAAATCAGCAAAGAAATTCAAAAACAGTTAGAAGAATACTTATCAGCAGAATAATATCTGTAAAAGGAAAGGAGATACCGGTTTTGCTGGTATCTCCTTATGTCTTTATACGTGTGAGGGAATAATATGGAAGTATATGTATCAGTAACGGGAAAAGATGCAAACAGTGGAGAGAAAAATTCGCCGCTTCTGTCTGTTGAAGCCGCCCTGAAAAAAACGAGTGGCGAAAACAGTGTTATATACATTGAAGAGGGCAGATATTATTTAAAATCGACAGTGGCACTTAATTCAAATACCACTATCCGTGCCCTGGGAAATGTAATATTCGACGGTGGAATATTAATTGATAAAAATGATGCGAGGGACTATAAAGGTAATATTAAATGTATTGACCTGAAGCCGTACGATGTTTGCTTAGGTCGGTATGGGAACCGTGGGTTCAGGCGCTCATATATAAATGCACCAAACGAGCTGTTTATTAACGGCAAACCTTATACTGTGGCGCGATACCCTAAATCAGGGACAATAAAATATACAAAAGAGGATATAATCGATTGCGGTAGTAAGCCTGTTGAAAAAGATTATACAATGCGATGCCCTGTTATCCGTTTGAATACCGACAGGATAGAAAAATGGAAAAATGCAAAGGATGCATATCTTGGTGGCTTCCCTAATTATTCGTGGGCAGACGACTGCCTTAAAATAACAGAGTTTGATGCTAAGAATAAAACCGTAAAGCTAAACGAACCGCATTTATTCGGTTTTGATGCAACGGGACATTCTTCGTGGTATATAGTAAACCTGCTTGAAGAGCTTTCTGAGCCTGGCGAATATTACATTGACCGTGACGATGAAAAGCTTTATTTTATCCCTGACGGCGAAATAAATGAAATACGGCTTTCTGTGCTGGATAAGGTTATGCTTTCCTGCGAGAATATTTCAGATGTTGTTATTGATGGAATAACCTTTGAAAATTCAAGAAATACAGCTGTGTATATCGAGGGCGGTGAGAATGTGCGTATAAAAAACTGCACATTCAGAAATCTTGGTATAATGGCTGTGCAGATAGGTCAGGGTGCAGAACCGCAGCCACACGGAAAAAATACGTGTCACGGCGCGCGTGATGAAGGAATACCTGTTCCTAAACCAATTTCGAGAGAAATGGGTTCATGGCATGAATATCTCTATGAGTTTGCAGCGTGGGATAATAACGGCGGAAAAAATCACATAGTAGAGGACTGTGAAGTATACAACACGGGTGCAGGAGGAATATTATTATCCGGTGGTAACAGAAAAACACTTACTCCCGGTAATAACACGGTTTATAACTGTGAATTCCACGACTGTAACAGACTTGATAAAACCTATAAATCGGCTGTGAATATTATGGGTGTCGGCAACAGAATAGCCAACTGTGAAATATACGATCTGCCGGGTATGGCTATATATCTTCACGGTAACGACCATATAATTGAATACAATAAAATTCATGATGTGGTTAAGTCTACGTCAGACAGCGGTGCTATATATATGGGGCGTGATATGAGTGAGGTTGGAAATATTATAAGATTTAATTATATTTACTC
>CAYMCT010000059.1:0-7603 GCA_964389075.1 uncultured Lachnospiraceae bacterium | reverse complement strand
TTTTTTCGCAAGTCCTGATTTCATTTCAAACCGCTCCTTTCCTCGCTCCAGGGCTTTTTTATCTGTTTACAAGAACAGCGGTGCATACAGTCTGCTTGCACCGCTGTTATTAATCATTCTTATCAGAAAGTAAAGTCTATACTCTCAAAACTGAGTTCAACTACATTTCCGCTTGCTTTAAGAGTTTCTGCATCAACAGCCTGTGTTTCCAAAGCACCGGAAGCCGTACAAATATCCTCATGTAAAAACATAGAAATGTTCATTTCAGGATTTATATATTTTTTCATTTCTGCTACCTCCGTTATCTGATTTCCACTTTGTCGATTGTTACACCGGCAGGAATATCTGTAATAACAATACCCAATATTACTTCAGCCTCACCCGACAATGTCGTTGATGTGAACGGTATTGCATTTGATGTCAATGTTTCGCCGTTCTCTGTCTTTGTTACATAAATACTCTTATTGTTAAGATCCGCTGTCGAAACAATTTCTGCAAACTGGAAACCAGCCTCTGTTGTTTCAGGCTCAGCCTTTGTCAAGGTAACCACTATATTGTCAATATAAATATTAGCTCTACCCATCATAACACAAAGATACGGATTCTCGCCATCTTCAAGTACAACAGGATCTACATCAAACGCAACATTCGCACTTGAAGAATTGTAATAAGTGTTTTCATGACCGTTTCCGGCTCTTTTCACCCAGCCGTCTGTTCCGCCATTTGCAGTTGCACCAGAAATCGTTAAGAAATTAGTATTTAAATCATCAATGCTTTCCGCACCCTTTACAAATACCTGCACCAATTTTTGAGTTTCGTCACCATTATCGGTTGCAACAGTAAGTGAAACTCTCAGTTTATCTCCGTTTTCGATACCAAGTCCCGATAAATCAACGATAGCACCCTGACCGTTATCTGCACCACTGTTAGAATGTGTCAGCTTCAAATAATTACCTGACGTATTATTAATACTGCCTGTAACTATTGAAGGAACCATAGAATACCATCTAGCATCAGGTGGTATATTAGATACAGACTCAGCTGACGGTGTAAATGTAAGCACAACATTCTTGATATACTCGACCGGAGCACCTGTATTTATAAGGAAATATATTTTATCATTATATGACGGTATTGACGAAACTGTATGAGTTACTGTGGTAAACGCTGACGAACTCACATTTGAGTGTTCAGTAGAGCTTGCTGCACTTTCACTATCATCAATAATAAAACCTATCGTTACACTTCCGTCACCACCGGATGAACGTTTTACATCAGCTGAAATTGTAAGCTCGCCTTTTTTATCCTTTACAAGCTCTGTTATATCATACTTAAAACCAGCTGAGCTCCATTTTCCACCTTGATCAACTTTCATACAGGCAGAATCTGTATCTGTATCTGTATGGAATTCTGTAGTTGTAGTTGTTGTTGACACTCTCGAAACATAGTTATCCTTAACAGCATTTACTGCAGCTTCCGAGTCCATCTTATGTTCTAAAAGTGTCTGAGTTCCGTATGACTCAAAGTCCTCCTGATATACAACCTTACTTTCAGCGTCCGCTGCCGATACCTGTACAAGCTGTGCTGATAACGCACTGCACATAGCGGTAACAGCCACAAGTGCCGATACAAATTTCCTTAATTTCATAAAAAAATCTCCTTTCATTTTTATGATTCGCTAAATTTAATTAGTCATATTATACACCATTTTTTACTGGTTTTTCCATTATCAAATTTATGAATATATTGGGAGTTTTTTATAATTCACCGTATAAAAGCTTATTAATTATAATCTATTGTTATAATAACCTCCGTCCCTTTTCCCTCCGAGGATACTATTTTCAAATCACTTTTTTCTCCGCAGAAGAGCTTCAGGCGTCTGTATACATTCTTTATGCCGATATGACCATTGAATTTTTCATCATTCTGTTCATTAAGGATTTCATCAAGTTTTTCCTGCGAAATTCCAATTCCGTTATCCTTTACACATACGGTCAGAACATCATCATTGAGCTCTGCACTGACCTTAAGATATCGCTCATGTGAAATACTGTGCAGACCATGCTTGCACGCATTCTCAACAATCGGCTGAATTATCATTTTGGGAATATTACATTCCCTAACTCCTGCACCTATTACTATATCATAGTTAAATATATCCCCAAATCTGAACTTTTCCAGCTGCAGATATATTTCAAGAAAGTCAATCTCTTTTGAAAACGGCTCAAAATCCTCTTTCCAATCCAGAAGTCTTCTTATCATTTTTGCAAGACCCGATATTTGCGGGACAATTTCTGCATAACCATTTTTTACGGAGAATATAAGCATAGCGTTAAGCACGTTAAAAATAAAATGCGGATTTATCTGACTTTGCAGTGCATTAAGCTCTGTTCTTATCTTTTCTAACTCCATATTTTTATTTTCAAGTTCAAGCTTATAGTTATCATTTATAAGTATATTAATCTTATTTACCATACGGTTATATGAATCAGTAAGTTTTCCGATTTCATCACTGCCGTACTCACCCTCAATTTCATTGAAGATTTCATTTTCCATCTCACGCATTGACAGCTGCAGTTTTGAAATACGTTCATTATAAGAGCGGTAAACAGTGTATATAACAAACGTCATTAATAATGAGATTAAAATATTTATCATTATAACAAATCCGATATTTTCCAGTTGTTTCTGTACAATACGGCTCCTGTTATATACTCCAATCACTCTCCAGTCCTCAAGGTATGAGTTTTTTCCGAGGCACTTCTCCACTATGATATTTTCTTCCGTTTCGGTAATGCTTTGCTCATTTCCCATTATCTGCACAAGATGATTTCGGATTGGGTCATATAATAAATTCTGCTTATCGTTTGCAAGATAAAATGACATATAATCTATATCGCTCAGCATTTGCTCCCTCAGCTCATTTGTGTTTACAGAAATTCTGATATATCCGATTTTAACTGTTTCTGTTTTACCTCGTCCGAGCTTTCTTATGATACACAGTCTGTCTGCATTACCCGACTGTCCCTCGCGGCACAGTATTACGTTTCTGTCCGACTTTTCTGCCGTTTTGTACCAATCGTTCTTCTTGATTTCATCATCAATCTTCCACACAATACCTCCGTTAACAATGGTATCGTTATCTATATATGCAATCGCATCACCTATTATGGTTTTCTGCTCGATATATGTCTGAAAATAGTCTTTGAAATCATTATCGATTATATAATCATAATAATCCAACGGGCCTTCAAACTGAATATCTGCCAGATTACGCACGATACTGTCATTTGCAATAATATTACTTACCACAACAGCATCATCAAACATGGAATTCAAATTCTCCACCTTACCGCTTGTCATTGATACAAGGTTATCCATCTCACGTTCATAAAAATTCTTATTCAGGTTGTGCGAAAAGATGGCACACGACAGAAGTACCGGTATGAGCATACCTAATATAAATATTGTGGAAAATTTGACTATAAGGGATTTATCGTTAAGATACATCACCAGTCTGTGATAAAGAGTTCCTTTTCTCGTATTCATCGTGTTTTCACCATCCTGTATATACGCAAAAATGGCGGTCAATGCTTACCGCCGTTATTATGCCATAACGGTAATTATCAATCGCCATATGCAATTTTTAGTAACCTGTATTAATCGGGAAGTATTGAAACCATGCGGGTATTGTTGTTCCAGTCAACAGATGCATTAAGGCTTTCAGCAACAAATCTTACCGGTACAAGTGTTCTTTCATCTATAATAACCGGTGGTGCATCAAGCTCCACAGTCTCACCGTTCACTGTTGCAGTATTGCTGTTTACCTGCAGCTTTATTTCTGTACTGCCTGCTGTTGCGGTTATGTACTGACCGTCCGGATTGTAGTCAACAGTCGCATCAAGCTCCTCAAAAATCTTTCTGAACGGAACCATTGTACGATCATTGATTATCATCGGAGGTACATCAAACGAAAGAGTTCTGCCATTGAGATTTACAAGAATATCATCTCTTTCGCCACGCTCTGTCAGGAACATTTCGCCCCAGTTTTCGGTATTTCCCCATGAAAGGTCTGTCACGTCACAGAATTTTGTCATTGATGTTCTGTTACCGTCACCGTTAGAATCGTCATTTACCTGTGCATCAAATCCGATTACTCCGGTAGTGACTCTTGGAGTGTGGAACGGTACTGCAATTTCTGCCAGATAACCATGGTCGGTTTTTGTAATCGCCGTTTTGAATTTATCCTCGATTGCTCCGGTACCAAAAGACTGCTCGTTTTCACAGTTCACACGGTACTGTGCATCATCTTCATCGTAAGAAGTACTCTTTGCATTATTCTCATCGACAAATACTTCCACGCTGTCCTGCATAAATGTATCCGCTGCTACGGTACTGAGATTATCGTCTGTGACATCCATCAGCACGTACAGATAATTTTCATCCCACATACACTTTAGCTTTGCAGTTGAGCCCTGCCATGCCATAACATATCTGTTGACGCTATATTCCGGCACTTCATCCCAAAGTGATTCTACTACACCATCAATTTCCGGTGTACCTCTATATGCAAATCCATAATTGGGAACTTTCGCTTTATACGGATGCTCCTCAAGATATTTTTCCGGATCAAGAAGTGCATAATACGCCTCCTTAGGCTGATAATTTATATCGAACGGGAGTGGACAGTATTCTGCTCTCCAGCTCGTTGCATCATCCGTACCCCAAAGTGTTACTCGTTCTATTACATCACTGTACTTCTTATAAAGTTTAAACAGTGATGCATACTTCTGAGCCTGCTCTATCTCCTGCTCCTTTGTCATCTGACCGTTAACCACACTGTAATGACATACATCAAGCTCACTTACCGAAATCTTTACGCCCAACTCCGCAAACTTTTTAATAGAATTTTCAACAGCAGTCATTGAGGTGGTTGTGCTGTAATGTCCCTGCATTCCTATTCCGTCAACACGGATTCCTTTTTCCTGCAAGCTCTTGATAAGAGTTACAACAGCATCAGCCTTTCTTGTGTCGTCAAGGTTAAAGTCATTATAATAAAGCACGGCTGTCGGGTCCGCTTCGGCTGCATACTTAAATGCATATTCAATATAATCATCACCGATAGCTCTTCTCCACGGAGTATCTCTTAAAATCCCCGAAACGGTTGATGTATCGGTTATGCCGTCTATTGCCTCATTTACAACGTCCCAGCTTATGCACTGACCTTTAAAATGTTCCATAACATCAAATATGTAATCGTGAAGATTCTGCAACGCCTCCTCACGTGTCAGATCACTGCTGTTCAACCACGACGGTGACTGCTCATGCCAGCATAATACGTGACCGTGTACTTTTGTTCCACGCTTTGCACTTTCTTCAATTATGTAGTCAGCTGTGTCCCACGTGAATATTCCTTTACGGTTTTCAAGCGCATCCGGCTTCATCGCATTTCCTGCTGTTACAACATCAAAATGATATGCCATAAAATCATCTTCAAGTGTATCATCTTCAATAGTTGCAGAACTACGCGCAGTACCTAAGAGGAAATAATCCTTATAGATGTCCTTAAGCGGCGTAATCTCTGTATTGAGCCATGCGTTTGCCTCTGCCGGTCTCGGATTTTCGCCCGATGCACGCTTACTTGTATATGCAAGTGATACATCATCTATTGAGAAATTATACAAATTATCATCAGCAGATGCGAAATACAGCTTAATTGTGCTCACAGGATAAGCAACGTCATTTGTTGAAAACATTCCCGTTACCTGCATCCATTCACCGCTTTTTGCTGTGAATTTCGTAATTCCGGGATATCTTGTATCATAACCATCCTCGGAAATTTCAAGCTGCATATAGAATTCCGCAGCAGACACGCTTTCTTCATCAAGACGGAACCACGCACTTACCTCATAGGTGCATTGATGAACAAGAAGATCCTTTATATTATACTCAATTCCGTTCCAGCTCTGGGTTCTGTCCGTTACGCTTACTCCGTAACCACCGCTTCGTGCAGCATCTGCTGTTACGGTATTTGTA
Organism: uncultured Lachnospiraceae bacterium; assembly: GCA_964389075.1. Lineage (GTDB taxonomy): Bacteria > Bacillota > Clostridia > UBA1381 > UBA1381 > Ornithomonoglobus. The sequence continues at coordinate 1,567 of CAYMCT010000059.1, read as the reverse complement.
CAGCTGCGAGCAGTAAACGGTGCAAGCTCTCCTGTTTCAAAATCACCGTTTTCCAGTGCATTTACTCCTTCAGGAAGATACGGAGTTGTCCTTACCTGTCCGTCTGCCAACACAGACACATCATCTATGTAAAAGTCTTCTGTTCCTTTCAGACCGTAAACTTTCAAATCAAGCGTTTCATCGTTCGTTTCTATATTTACTTTGCCGCCAAGCTTTGTCCATGTGTCAGCCATCATATTTACAGAATTGACCTTTTGTCCGCCAAGAGTAGCGGTAAGCTTGCATGCATAGTCAGACTTTACCCATACCATTACATCGTACGAGGTTGCCTCTCCGGTTGCCTCAACGCTTATTTTTACACCGTCAGATTCTTTTAATCTGCCCGAAACAAGGACACTGCGGTCTCCCGAATGAGATTCCTTATCACTCAAAGCAACCTTTGCATTTCCGATTGGCTCAAAGCCTATATTATCATCATAATCAAAACTCATGCTCTCTATGCCGTACGCCGTTGCAGTGACAGGCATAACCGTTACAAGCATTGAAGCCAACATAGCACAGCCTATAACTGTGCTCAGAATTTTGTTTTTCATGAAATCACATTCCTTTCTCTCACAATAATACCTCTAAAATTTTGTATATTCACGGTCGTACAAAAACCGCATCAGCCGTTTCCACCGAACAGTTTTTTATATTCCATCGGTGCAATTCCGAACTTTTTTTCAAATTTCAAAAAGAAATTATTATAGTTGTTATATCCTACCTCATACGCAATTTCGCTTATAGGCTTATCGGTTGTATTCATAAGTCTTACCGCTTCTTCAAGACGCAGGTCATGTATGTATTCCTTAATTCCCACACCCATTCTCTTAGAAAACTGACTTCCGAAATATCCCGGACTGCTGTAAATCATCTTTGCCATATCTGATATTACGATTTGCTCCCTGAAATGCTCTCTCAGATATTTTTCCACAAACTCGAATGTATTGTCGTCATTCTCACTTTTGACCGCCGCAATCTGAGCCGCCATTTCCTTACATATACCTCTGACAGCCGAATAAACATCATCAAGTCCGACAAACTCATTCATTTGCGTACTTTCAAGTCCTTCGGATACATTGAGCTTAATCATTTCGCGGTTAAAATACATTACCACATAAGCATAAAACATTTTTGCGTATCTTATCGGCTCAGCACAATCTGAGAGCATCACGAAAAACTCATCCACAACCGAATTTATTGAAGTGAAATCGCCAAAGCTCACACTCTCATTTAGACGTTCCGCAAACCGACCAAAATCTGTTGCCGATATACGCTTATTATCATGTCCGCATACCTCGTAAAGCCGTCCCGATTCTGTTTTTATCAGACGTAACAGAGAATCTATAGCCATGCTGTTACATTCGCTCATGTTATCGCCGTATGCAACACAGCCTATTGCATCACTGTCATTCTTCAAAATTTCATTAAAAAAGCATTCTGCCGTTTTTTCCGCTTCTTCTCCGTTTGATGCTACTGCATATGAAATAATTCCTTTTATATGCTCATACACATATCCCATTTCAAG
>CAYMCT010000058.1:0-7662 GCA_964389075.1 uncultured Lachnospiraceae bacterium | reverse complement strand
ACCGATACTTAATGTAACATACGGTTGTATGGTATATCAGGAGCAGGTTCTTGAAATTGTGCGTTCACTTGCCGGATATTCACTAGGCAAAGCCGATCAGCTTCGCAGAACAATATCAAAGAAAAAAGCGGAACAGATGAAAATTGAACGTCAGAATTTTATTTACGGTTCTGAAAAGGACGGAATACCGGGCTGCGTGAACTGCGGTATTGATGAGTCTGTTGCTATATCTATTTTTGATGAAATTAATGAGTTTGCAAACTACGCATTTAATAAATCTCACGCAGCTGCATATGCATTTGTAACGTACCAAACGGCATATTTAAAAACCTTCTATCCGGTTGAATATATGGCGGCGCTTATTTCTACCATCGACGAAATGGATAAAATAAACCACTATATCATAAACTGTAAGGAGATGGGCATTGACAGACTTCCGCCCGATGTAAACAAGAGCAGACTCGGTTTTACTGTTGAGGATGGAAAGATAAGATTTGGTCTGTCGGCTATAAAAAATGTAGGGAAAACCTTTATAGAAACCCTTATTTCGGAACGTGATCAGGGTGGCGAATTCAAGAGCTTTTCGGATTTTATTGACCGTATGACGGGCAATGATATGAATAAGCGTGCTGTTGAGGGGCTTATTATGTGCGGTGCATTCGATTCGATGGGGATTAAACGTTCGCAGCTTATGCAGGTATACGAATCTGTTATGCACAGCGCAGCTGAAAATATGCATAATAATATTGCAGGTCAGATGTCGTTGTTCGATGATTTCGAGGAAAATACGGAAATTGAATTTCCTGATATTGAAGAATTTCCGAAGCGTGAGCTTTTGCGTATGGAAAAGCAGTCGATAGGACTGTACTTTTCAGGGCATCCTATGGAGGAGTATATATCAGAGTTAAGAAAAATCACGAAACACACTACGTTTATGCTCAATGAAAGTGTTCTCAGAAACGAGGACGGAGAATATGTAGAAACCTCGGACGGTCTTCATGACGGTGACAGTGTTGTGCTTGGCGGTATAATTGAAGAACGGAAGAACAAAACCACAAAGAGCAAGATGCAGATGGCGTTCCTGTCCTTTGAGGATTCTTACGGAGCAATAGAGTGTATAGTATTTCCTAAAATACTTAACAGATATTCGGATTTACTGCAAAAAGGGAATATTGTTCTCGTAAAAGGAACACTCAGCCTGAGAGAGGACGAGAATCCGAAGGTTATGGTAAATTCGGCAGAGCTGCTTGATGATGTTATTGCAAATTCAAAAGCGGCAAAGAAACCTGTGCTGTATATCCGTTTCGATTCTCTTACCGACGAAACATTTTTGCGTACACGAGAAGCACTTGCACCGTTTGCTGGCGATATTGAAGTAAGACTGTACTTCAAAGACACAAAAAAAGTCGTAAGAGTGCCGAGAAATTTGTATTTTAACGGTTCGGCGGCTGCAATCCGCGAGCTTAAGCTGGAGTTCGGTGACGATAATGTCGTTTTGAAGTGATGTTTTTTGTTATTTTAAACAAAATACTATATTTTAATTTGTAATAAATCATATTAAATAATGCTTGCATTTTTTGAAAAAATGGTATATTATATTAGATAGGCATTTTGTCGTAAATATTAGAAAAAACAATCTGTATTGCATTATTTTCTTTAAACTAATCAACAAAAGATAATGCAAAAGGGAGAAATTTATATGTGGACAGTGGTTTATGTATCGCAAGACAAAGATAAGGTCGATGTGCTTGTGAAAACCCTTAACGAAAATAATGTTATGACTATGGTCAAATCTACCTGTGAGGATGACTTCGGCGTAGCTGTGGCATACGAAATTCTTGTGCCGCAGACAGAGCTTGAATCAGCGCAGGATATAATAGTAGATTCTGAAATTAATTAATAAAGCGTGGGAGGCTTGTGATATGGAAAACAAAACAATCAGAACAATAGGAGTTCTTACAAGCGGCGGCGACGCACCCGGCATGAACGCTGCGATTAGAGCTGTTGTAAGAACCGGATCATACTATGGTTTAAAGGTATGTGGTGTTAAGAGAGGGTATAACGGTCTTATCAATGGTGAGATTGAAGAGATGTCGCCTCGTGATGTTTCAGAGGTTTTGCAGAGAGGCGGAACATGCCTGATGACTGCAAGATGTCTTGAATTTAAGGAAAAGGACGGCGTAGAGCGTGCTATTAAGATAGCAAAGGTATTTGGTCTTGACGGCTTGATTGTTGTGGGCGGTGACGGCTCGTTCAGAGGCGCAAGAGATTTGTCGAATATGGGATTGCCTACAATAGCTATGCCCGGTACAATTGATAACGATATCAGCTGCTCGGAATATACTATTGGTTATGATACTTGTCTTAACACGGTTATGGAAGCAGTCGACAAAATCAGAGATACTGCATCAAGCCACGAGAGATGTAGTGTTATCGAGGTTATGGGACGTGCGGCAGGCTATATTGCGCTTGAAGCAGGTATTGCCTGCGGTGCCGATGTAATCCTTATACCTGAGGAAAAATACGACTTTGGTGAAGATGTTCTTCGTCCTATTCTTGAGGCTAAGTCAAGAGGTAAGAAGCACGCAATCGTTATTGTTGCCGAAGGTGTTGGCGGTGTTATTGATATGGCTAAGGATATTGAGGCTGCTACCGGTATAGAATCAAGAGCAACAATACTTGGTCATGTTCAGAGAGGCGGCTCGCCTACAGTTCGCGACAGAGTTGCTGCGAGCAGAATGGGTGCAAGATGTGTTGAATTGCTTCTTGAGGGCAAGGCAAACAGAATTGTATGCGAAAAAGAGGGCAAAATCGTAGACGTTGACATCAATGATGGACTTGAAATGACTAAAGAGATTCCGGATGATTTGGTAAGTTTAGTTAAAAAGCTTACTGTATAAAAGAATTATCCTAGGAGATTAAATAGATGAGAAAGACAAAAATTGTATGTACAATAGGCCCCGCTACGAACGACGAGAATATACTTCGTGAGTTAATGCTCGCCGGAATGGATGTTGCGAGAATTAATTTCTCGCACGGTACACATGAGGCGGCGAAAGAAATGGCTGACAGAATCAAAAAGGTTCGTGAGGAGCTTGACTTGCCTGTTGCCATTCTCCTGGATACAAAGGGTCCTGAAATAAGACTGAAAAAGTTCAGGGACGGCAAGGTGACGCTTGAAGAAGGTCAGAATTTTACACTTTGTACAAATGATGTAGAGGGTGACAATACAAGAGTATCTATCACTTATGCTGATTTACCTAAGGACGTAACTGCCGGTTCAAGAATTCTGATTGATGACGGTCTTATAGAGCTTAATGTAACCTCTGTCAAGAATGACAGAATAGTATGTGTTGTAAAGAACGGCGGTCAGATTTCGGATAACAAGGGCGTAAACGTGCCTAATGTTGAGCTGTCAATGCCATATATGAGCGAAAAAGACAGAAGCGATATATTATTTGCAATAGAACAGGACTTTGATTTCATTGCGGCATCATTCTGCCGTACAGCTGAGGATGCTCTTGAGGTAAAACAGCTGCTTGAACGCAACGGTGGTCGTGATATAAGTCTGATTGCGAAAATCGAGAACGCACAGGGTGTTGAAAATATTGATGAAATACTTAATGTTGCTGACGGTATAATGGTTGCCAGAGGTGATATGGGTGTAGAGATTGATATGCAGGATTTGCCTGTAATACAGAAGGATCTCATAAAGAAAACATACCGTGCCGGAAAACGTGTTATAACAGCTACACAGCTTCTGGATTCAATGATAAGAAATCCACGTCCTACACGTGCAGAGGTATGTGACGTTGCAAACGCAATCTACGATGGTACTTCTGCAATTATGCTTTCGGGAGAAACCGCAATGGGTAAGTACCCCATAGAAGCTGTAAAGACAATGGCATCTATAGCTGAACGTACTGAGAATGATATAGATTATGTTAAGCGTCTTAAAATGATGGATTTTATGAGTGGCTTTGATGTTACGAACGCAATATCACACGCTACCTGTACAACAGCTCACGATTTGGGTGCGGCTGCAATTATAGCGCTTACATATTCGGGCGGCACAGCAAGAAGAATTTCAAGCTTCCGTCCTGAATGTCCTATAATTGCACCGACGCTGAGCGAAAAAGCAAGACGTCAGCTTAATCTTTCGTGGGGTGTTATACCTATGAAGAGTCAGGCAGCTGCCAACTCTGATGAATTGTTCGACAGTGCCGTAGATGAAGCGGAACGTATAAATCTTGTTGAAAACGGTGATCTGGTAGTTATAACGGGCGGTGTGCCTATCGGCGTTGCGGGAACTACAAATATAATGAAGGTTCATCTCGTCGGTCATATTCTGGTTAAGGGTAACGGATTATCAAATCTTCATACAACCGGAACGGTTTGTGTATGTCACAGCTGTACGGAGCTTGAAAGGAGATTTAAGGACGGCGAAATCGTTGTGTTGGACAGACTTTCTACTGATATGATAGGACGATTGAAAAAAGCAGCCGGAATCATTCTGGAAGCATCAGATCATATGGATGATTTGAAAATACTTTCAATGGCTCTTGATATTCCGATTATCACAAATGCCGCAGGAGCAACAAAAATTCTGAAGTCGGGTACTTCAATTACAATGGACGCTTCGAACGGTATGGTATATGCAAGCCATAACGATATAGAGTTTAACTGATTGCGGAGGTGACAGAGATGCAGTATACAAGTGAAACGAGAATAACGGTGCGATATGCTGAAACGGATATGATGGGCATTGTTCATCATTCAAGATACTATCCGTGGTTTGAGCAGGCGAGAACCGATTTCATAAAGAAATCGGGCTACACGTATTCTGCGTTGGAAAAGATGGGTATATTGCTGCCTCTTACAGAAACTCAGTGTAAATACATTTACGGACTTAAATACGAGGATGAGGTTATTGTTACCTGCAGGATAGACAAGATGACAGTAGCAAGGATTGAGTTTTCGTATGAGGTTTATAAGCTTCCGGAAATGAAAAAAATGTCTGAGGGAAAAACAAAGCACGGGTTTATTGATAAAGACTTTAAACCAATCAACTTGAAAAAAACATATCCGGAGATATGGAAATGCCTTTGCGAAATGGCATAATATAAAATCAAAGAGCTGAGCTGATTTTTTAGCATCAGCTCGTTTTGTCTTTATTTGAAAGGGTGACTGATGCTATGGAAAACCTGAATATTGTAATTCTTGACTCGGCAACCTTGGGCGATGACATTGAGTTTTCTTTGTTTGACAGATTCGGAAAGGTTAATGTGTATAAAAGAACAGATGCACAGGAAGTATCGTCACGTATTGAGAATTGTGACGTAATTATTGTAAATAAAATCAGACTTGATGAAAAAAATCTCGGCAATGCAAAACGACTAAAATTAATTTGCGTGACCGCAACGGGCTTTGATAATATAGACCTAGGCTATTGCCGTGAAAACAATATTGCGGTTTGCAATGTGAAAGGCTATTCAACTGATTCTGTGGCACAGGTTACTGTGTCGATAGCACTTGCTTTGGCGAATTGTATAATTCCGTATAATAATTATGTCTGTGACGGCAGTTATACAAAAAGCGGAGTTCAGAACTGCCTTACACCGGTGTTCCACGAGCTGCGTGGCAAGACCTGGGGGGTTATCGGTCTTGGTGCGATAGGTGAGCGTGTTGCTGAAATTGCAAAGGCTCTCGGTTGTAATGTGCTGGCGTTCAGACGACATACTGATTCGGTTTATAATTGTGTGCCGCTCGAAACACTTTGCAAGGAATCTGATATTATATCAATTCATCTCCCGTTAAATGACAGCACATACGGCATAGTTGACAAAAATATGGTATCATTAATGAAAAACACTGCAATAGTGGTGAATGCGGCACGAGGTGCAGTTACAGATGAAAATGCACTTGTGAATGCAATTCTTGAAAAACGCATAGGTGCATTGGGTGTTGATGTGTATTCAAAAGAGCCTGTTGAGGCGACAAGCCCGTACGTAAAAATTTTCAATAAACCAAATGTTATTTTTACTCCGCATATGGCTTGGGGTGCATATGAGGCAAGAGTAAGATGTATGGAAGAAATCGCACTTAATATAGAAGCTTTTTATAACGGCGAGAAGCGAAACAGAGTGGAAGCGTAACCGGGGGAAGGGGGAAACGTATGAAAAATAAAAGGCATAGGAATAATTCGAAGAATATAGTAATTCTGATTTTGGGTATTGCGGTTTTGGTTGCTGTGATACTGTGCATTGTTTTGTTTGCGGTGAACAGACCGAAGGTTTTTCATCTGATGGGTGGAACAACTACATATTATGTTAATGATGAGCAGTACGAATTGAAACATGAACCGTTCATAAGCAGAGGTGCAGCGTACATTCCTGCGGAGGACATACTTACAAGGTGTGAGTATGCTTTGAGTTGGGATGCTGCAAACGGTGTATTACATATTTCGAAGGAAGATATAGAAGCTGCATTATACAAAAACTCAAATGTTGTCACGTATAACGGCAATGCTATAAGCTTTGATGTTTCTACTGTTATGTATGAGGATATTCTGTTTATGCCGCTTGTAATGTTCAAACAGCTTTCGATTGATGAACTGTTTATAGACGGAAGCATTGCTGAGGTGTGGATTCCTGAGCGTGACCTTATGGAAGATACATATATAGACGACACATACAGATACGCTGATAAAACAAAAAATTATAACGGTGTATATGTAGTAGATAACACTGTTGCGATGGAGAAGCTTGCATATCCTGATGAGAACTGTACAAACTATGCGGCTGTTATAAATACGATTGCGGAATCATTACCGGAGGTTCAGATTTACAATATTGTAATTCCGTCTATGGCAGAGTTCTACGGACCTGAATCGCTGTATACAGACCAGATATCCGGAATAAGAAATATTTATCAGCAGCTCAGTGAGTCTGTAATGCCTATCAATGCAACAAAAGAGCTTTGGGCACATGCAGACGAGCAGCTTTATTTCGGAACAGACCACCACTGGACACAACGTGGTGCATACTATGCCTACAAAGCATTCCTTGAGAACAGAGGCGAGGAGGTTCCGGCACTTGAAAGCTTCCCGACTGATAATGTTGAGGATTTCACAGGTTCATGGCTGCGTTCGGTAAAAGGAACTTCGGGAGAGAATGCGTTAAGAGCAAATTCTGAAACACTTGAAAGATTTTTGCCGGTGGTAGAATATTCAGGTGATATATATAACGATATGATGCTTACAAGCAGAGTGTCATCATCAAAGGCGATAAATCTGAATGATGATACATACACCACATTTATTTACGGTGATCAGCCTATAACAAGATATGTAACAGATGTTAATAACGGCAAAAAGGTTGTTCTTGTAAAAGAATCGTACGGCAATGCGTTTGCACCGTGGCTTTTAAACAGCTATGAAGAGGTTTATATTATAGACCCGCGTTACTGGAACGGATTCGGCGGAAAAGCCACAGGCGAGTTTAAACTGCAGACTTTCTACAGTGATGTATGTCAGTTTGACGACCTGATAGTTCTCAGCTATCCGGGCTCGGCATCACCGTCAATGCGTCAGGCAATAATGGGACTTGTACAGTAAGACGAAAAAATCGGTTCACGTCAGTGAACCGATTTTTTGTTGCTCAT
>CAYMCT010000057.1:0-7672 GCA_964389075.1 uncultured Lachnospiraceae bacterium | reverse complement strand
TTACAAGCATACTCAGAATAGTTCCTACTACGGTAATAAATATTGTTACACCGTAAGCCGGCAGCACTGTTCCTGATTTAAACAGCATATTATATGCCTCGGTTGAAAACTCCTTAGGAATAATCTGATATCCCTCCAGATTCAGACTGCTTTGTGATGTGAACGAGCTTGAAAGAACAAGCAGGAACGGTATAAGACACGCAACCGCAAAGCCTATAATAAACACATATACTACAATAGATACAATATAATCACTTTTAGCTTTTTTCATTTTGCTACCTCCTCTATCAGAATAATGCCGATTCCGGACTCCACTTATTTGCAACCTTGTTACAAAGGATTACAAATATACATCCGAGCACAGACTGAACAAGGCCTACTGCTGCAGTCTGTCCCATTGACGGATTATCAAGAAGCTGTCTGAAAAGATATGTATCTATAACATCCGTTGTAGGATACAGCAATGTATTTGAGCCTACCATAGCATATATCATACCAAAATCACCGTTAAATATCTTACCTACTGACATTATCGAAAGCATTATAATTGTATTCTTCAACAAGGGAAGTGTTATCTTAGTTATACACTGCCATCTGTTTGCTCCATCAACCGATGCTGCTTCATAAAGTGATGCGTCAATACCTGTTATGGTTGCAAGATATACAATTGAACCAAAGCCCGCTCCCTGCCATATCTTCAAAAGAACAAGTACAGCAGGCCATACGGAAGCATCCTGTGTAAAATTAATCGCTTCAGCCCCGATTGCCGATATAATCTGATTAACCAGACCATTTGATGCAAGAAGTGCAGTAGAAAGCATTGCAACAACAGTCCATGATATGAAATGTGGCAATATTACTATTGACTGTGTTATTTTCTTTACCCACTTATTTCCGATTTCCGAAAGCATTATTGCAATGATTACTGATGTAAGAGTTGAAAATGTGATAAATAACACGTTCAGCCAAAGAGTGTTGGTAGTAACCGTAACCCAGTCCTGTGTAGCAAAGAACGCTTTAAAATTCTCAAATCCCACAAAATCACTCAGCCACATACCCTTCATCGGTCTGTAATCAACAAATGCAATATACAAACCTGCCATAGGAATATAGGAAAATGTTAAGAAGAACACAATCGCCGGCAGACACAAAGCATAAAGCCACGGATTTCTTTTTATATCTGCCCAAAACGATGGTCTTAGTTTTTTATCAGCTGCTTTTTGTTCTTTAAGCGCCAATCTTTTTTCTGCTGCTGTACTCACAGCAAACCACCTCCGTTAAAATTTATTTATCCACAACACATACTGCGTGGATACTATCTTAATTCGATTATAAACCAATCGACGTATTTATGCAACTTTGTAAATTTCTACTTTTGTTTGTTTTTTCACAAAACCGATATTTTAGTCAAATTTCACAATTCAAATATCAGATTTTTACTGCCGTCCACATCTTTGTACAATTCAACCTTGACTTTATTTGTGCATTATGCTATAATTAGACTACATTAAAATTATATCACATTAGTTTGAGGTGTGCAAGATTGAAAGATAAACTGATTGAATATTATTCTCAATTCAAGTCAAACAGATTATTCAGAAAAACTACCAAGACCTACTTCATCATTGCTTGTATGGTCTTTTTAGCGTATGCTTTTGTTATGATATTTAATGTATATAACGCTGCGATAACACAGCTCATAGATGCAGAGCAGAAAATGCTCTCTCAGGCAGAAACTACTAATGATTTTATTCTGAGAGATACAAACTCTACCGCAAACGATATTTTCGAAAGCGATCAGAGAGCAATGAATGCTATGACAAAACCTTATAGTTATAATATTTCCATTGACACCTCTAATCTTATCGCAGAAATGAAGAACAGAACAAGTGCCATTTCAAAGGTTTATTTCTTTAATCTTGAAGATAATCATATATATACAAGTGAAAACCCTGTATATACCCAGGAAAACTTCCCGGATAAAGAACTTCTTGAGCTTGTTGCTTCTACCCCGCGATATATCATAAATAAACCGCATATTTTAAAATATGAAGAAAATTTCCGGCTGAAAGAACAACGTATGCTTCTTTCCTTATATAAATACAGTGAGACAAGCTGTATGGCAGTTATGTTAGATTCGGATTTATTCAATAGCATGGTCAATACTGATTTTGAAAACAAAAATCAGTCAATGATGATTTTGAAATCCGATGGTGTTGTACTTTCGGCAACGGACGCCGCATTATTCGGAAAAGACCTTTCTGATAATAAAATAATTCAACAGCTTGAAAATGCACCTGAGCAAAGCGGATACATAAACAGATTCGGTACTATGTACTGCTACAGAAAATCAAACACACTCAATTCTTTGTATGTGTGCAGCTTCAAGGGCTCGTCGGTTATTGTATCATTCGGCTGGCACATTATGGTTGTATTGATGTTTGCACTTCTGCTTATTGCAATGTACTTCATTTCAAGTATGCATATAACAATGTCTGTTTTCAGACCGTTCAAGAAGTTGAGAACAGATGTGTTTAATATTCTCGGAATATCTCAGGACAGCAACGATGCAGGTACCGAGCAGGATTTAGAGCTGATTTCAAAAAATCTCATTAATATAAAAAATGAGTATGATGCAATGCAGGAAACTGAAAATCTGTATTCTGCCACAAAACAGAACGAGCTTATATATTACATAATGACCGGCTCATATAACTATGATGAAAAGGAGCTTGAGGAATACAATATCCGTTTCCCCTATCCGTACATCACGCTTGTGCTTATCAGACTTGATAACACAAAAAATATTGAACGTTCAAATATTGGACTTATTCTGTACGGTATCGCAAATGCCGGCACGGAAATCTTCACGCAGCAGAGCAATGTGGCTTATTATACCACCTACAGCGACGAATATGATGTAATATTTATGGTGAATCACAAAAGCCCTGTTTTTGACACAAACAGAATTTCACTTATACAGAAATATGCAACCAACGCATTCGGGATTACCGTTTCCGCTTCATATGCAACCGAAATGGGAAACATCGAATCGGTTGTTGAGCTGTACAGAAACGTAAAATATGCTATGCAGTACAGAATAGTCAAGGGGCATAATACTTTAATAGACTACAGCAGTCTTTTAATGACTCTTGACAGCCGCTGTGAGTATCCTGTAAAGATTGAAAAAAGCGTATTGCGTGAAATTAATCAGAAGAACAACAAGGGTGTTGATGCTGCGGTTAAGGATTTTCTGAACACCGTTTCGCATATGCCGTATATCTATATCACAGTACATTCCTGTGTATTGCTTATGGCAATAAATGCTCACACTTCATCTGACGAGCAGCAGAACGACGCCGTCACCGATGAGCTTACACGCTGTGAAACCCTTGAGGATATTTATAATATCATCATATCAAGCTGCAATGCAGCCATACTCGCAGCAAGCGATATCAAGATTGATGATAAGCATATGATAATCGCCAATAATATCGAGGACTATATAAACTCACATTACATCGACCCTAACCTGTCTATTGATATTATCGCATCACATGTGAACAAAAGTGCAAATTATACGAGAAGCATATTCAAGCAGAACAAAAATATTTCTATTTCGGATTACATTACCAAAAAGAGATTTGACGAGGTATGCCGTATGCTGAAGGATACCAACCTCACAGCGCAGGCAATCGCTCAGAAAGCAGGTATGAGCTCAGGAAGCTACTTCTACACTGCATTCAAAAAGTACACCGGCTATACGCCTGAACAGTACAGAAAAAAACATATGAAAAACGATTAACACAGAAAAAGCATACTATCAATTGTAGTATGCTTTTTCTGTGTTAATCGTACTTTGTACGGTCGATATCGCTGAACACCCATATAATTTCTGCCTTTGAGCATTTTACGCTTATGGCTCTGTCAACTACCTCCTGTCCGCACTGTGTAAGATAGACTCTTACATCTTCAAGACAATCTTTATCTCTGCACGAATCAAGAACCTTATCTGTATGTATGCATACAGCTTCACGGAAGTTTGTTCCGCATAAGTTTTCCTGCATATCACAACATTTATCCTGCATAACAATTCTCCTTTCTGTTTTTTAAGGTCAACGCCTTTTGGAGTATATTATGCAAGTTTATTCTTTTGTGTTACAAAAAACGCATTTACAAAATGATATATGTTTCAGAAGATATATCTGTATTAAATAACAAAAAGAAATGTCGGAACCCCGCATTTCTTTTTGATAACATTACAGTTACTTTTTTTCATTCTTTCAAAAAATTATAAACTTCACTTAAAGGCTTCATGGTATTCGTGTTATTTAAAACAAAAATTTTTAACCTTTGCTGTTCGTTAATTTCCAAGTCCGAAAATTGCACTGTATTTCCGTTTTTGTTAAACGTCTTTGTTAACAGCTTTGTCTTTGTAAGATATCCGTTTTCGTCATATTGAGCTAACACAACAGTTGACGTTACATCATCTTTTTCGCTTTTAAATGATACATTAAGATTTTTCTCATCTATATTTGCACTTACAATTCTTATCGGGAACGTATCATCATATAACACCATTTCCATATCCGTATACGGTGTTTCAGGAGATAAATAAGTCAGTTTGTTGCCATTTTCATTTTCTGCTAAAGCATGTGAACCTATATAATAGCTTGTATGCGGTGTTTGATTGTATGCCACATTTTCAGCCGCAACACAAGTTCTGTACTGGCTGTCATGCATCAATGTCGGAACTCTGTATTCAGTAGGTATGCAGGACATATATATACGAAGTTTACTATTATCCGCAGTACGCATGATTACCTCTTCACGCCAATCTCCGAATATATCCGCTGTTATAAGAGGAAATCCTCCTGTAGTAGGACTTACATCAACAAACGACCCTGTTCTTCCGAAAAAGAATCGTATAAATTTACTATCATCTGCCACCTTCAGCTTTGCAAGCATTCCACCATCTAAAAGCTCTCTGTCAAGCTTACCGTCCCAGTATAAGAAATGCTTATAAAATCTTCGGTTTGATGCAGAGTTATCCTCAGCTATAAGGTTTCCGTTATTATCATAAAACTGTGCCAGAGAACTGGTCCAGAACAAAGACTTCGACTCGGGATTTGCCACTGCATATGTATCATCAAAATTTGCCATAACCCCCTTTGCTACATCAGCAAGTATAGTTTGGGAAAATAAGATTTCTCCGCTGCCGGCTTTTCTGTATTCCGTACCAAACGCTCCGTCAAATAAAGTATAATCTTCATGCGTTTGGAAAACCTCCTGTTCTCCATCATTATCAAAATCACTCACATGAAGAATATCACCATGTCCATGACCTGTAGAATACATAAGAGTACCGTCATGGTCAACAGCTGCCGAACCATAAACGACCTCGTCCAGACTATCGTTATCAATATCAGAAACAATAAGACTATGATTTCCCTGCCCTGCAAAAGCTTCTTTTCCGTCATCTGCACTGTCAATTATCCATCGTTTTTTGAAATTAACACCATCCCAATCGTACGCCGCAATTGCCGAACGTGCATAGTAACCTCTACACATTAATAGGCTTGGTGTTTTTCCATTCAGGTATGCCACTCCTGCAAGATAACGGTTGCATCTGTTTCCATATCCATCTCCCCAGTCCTCCGGTTCTCCTCGACCGGGCTCATAATCAATCGTTTGCATTGCAGCACCGGTTTCACCGTCGAACATAGTCAGATATTCCGGTCCGTCAATAATGTGTCCCATACGCCGCAAAGGTGTATTAGTATTCTCTTTTGTTCTGTAGTCTGCTGTATTATCTGTATTTCGTATCTCATCATTAATACCGACCTGCGTAACAAAATTACCGTTGCCGTCTATTGTTCCCGGAGCTGTTTTCATTGCTATCTCAGCCTTACCGTCACAATCGAAGTCATACACGATAATTTGTGTGTAATGCGCTCCTGCACGAATGTTTTTGCCCATATTGATACGCCATAATTTTGTACCGTCTGTTTTATAAGCATCTATATAGACAATTCCCGTATACCCATGACTTCCGTTATCCATCTGGTTTGACGGATCCCATTTTAGTATAATTTCATATTCACCGTCGCCGTCCAAATCACCAACACTCACATCACCTGCATCATAATAATATTCACTTTCATCTATATCAACCGCAGCATTCTCCGGCTTTTCAATCGGGAATTCAAGATACGCACATGAATTTACAACATCATCATATGAACCGGTAATATTGGTTGTCCACACCTCGCTCAAAGGCTCATCATCAATATCCGCTCCGGTTCTTACTACTTTATAAGTATCTGTTACTTTTCCTTCTGAATCAATATAACAAGTAGGTGCAGTTTTATCGGTTGTATGTATAAGCAGATTATTTCTGTAAATATCAAACGACTGATTTGCTATATTTTCCGTTCCCAACAATCTCCAGCTTATATAAACACCATCATTTACGGATACCGCAACAGTACCCCTTGTCAAATATTCCATTTTTCTGCTACCTTCCGGATTTGCCGCGAATGCACTAAGATTAAACAATATACATATATTTACAATTATCAATATTATTTTTTTCATACAAATACTCCCCATAGCTGATAACATACACTCTGTTTTATCCAATATATAATTTGTTTTCAGGTTTCTAATCTTTTTTCAATAACACCTGCAAAATTCAGAAATGCCTGATTTTGGCAGGTGTTATTTATGTGTTTATAATTGAATATTTCCCTCGATTTCGTCAAAGTCTATTTCCTTTTCGGTTCCGTTTCGGAGTTTGATTTTAACAGGACCGTAGCCGCCGCATTTTTCTTTGTCTGTATATTCTACCTCGCTTATCGGGAAGATTTCATCTTCTGTGAAGTCCTCGTGCGATTCCTTTGTTATCGTTTGCGAGATTAATATAAACGGCTCGTATCCGTAGTGCGTGTGCCGTTTTGTTTTCGCATATATAATAACAGAGCTTTGCGAATCGGGGTTTGTGCCGCTGCTCTTTATTATATCAATGCTGTCCCAGCCGTCGTAAATCGTCATTGCAAGCTGTTTTTCTCTTCCGGTACTGTCGTACCCCTTTAATATGATAGCTTTCGCTGTGCCGCTTGTTTTTTCGGTTATTTCGGTACCGTTATCCGGAAAGCCGTATGAGCCTAATGTAAGCGTAACCGGCGCTTTGAAAAGACGAAGCTTGTCTGCACGAATTATGCCGTAATCAACAGGGAAATCTGCGAGGTTCAGAGCTTGCCGCCAATGAGCTTCACTGCCTGAATTATAATCAAAGAACTGCCTGCGGTACAGAACATCATTCTTTTTGCCATACCAGAATGTTACATTGCATTTCTGATACGTGTCCTCTCCCTCGTTTATAAGCACATACTGCATCGACTCTATATCCTCTGACGGAGCTGATTCCCACGGATATTTTGTGTTATAGCACAGCTTTGAATAGTTCCACATACCGTGTGTGTCACCGCAATTTTTAACAACCTTGCCGGTTCTGAGGATTGCTTCACCGTTTGCACTGTGGTTTGTAAAGCAAAGTGCAGGACCGTCAAGAACAGTTTCTTTTACACCACACAGTGTATCCCAGATGCCGTTATTTTCCTTTGCTGTCCAGAACGGATGATTTTCGGGCAGATGCAGACACAAAAACGCT
>CAYMCT010000056.1:0-7676 GCA_964389075.1 uncultured Lachnospiraceae bacterium | reverse complement strand
TTGCGGCTCCGGTATGTGTGTCTCTATTACCGCCGTAGCCGGGGAAGTGCTTCAGGCACGAGGCAATGTTATATTCCTGCATAGCCCTGACTGTGTTCTCCGCATAAACAGCTGTCGTTTCTGCAGCTGTGCCGAGCGTTCTGTCGTATATAAAATCCTGCGGATTGGTTGAAATATCAACAACGGGTGCAAGGTTCATTGTAATTCCGAGCGAGGTCAGAAGCTCGGATTTTTCTTTTGTGTTTTCTGTAACGGCGTCCATTCCGCCGGTTTTATAGTAGAATTGGGGTGATTCGTATTTTTGCGGTGCAAGCTTTGGATTAGAGCTTACTCGTACTACCGTTCCGCCTTCCTCGTCAACTGCTATATACGGCTCTATTCTGCAGCCGGACTTATAGCCTGATATTTTTTCTGTTACCTCAGTTTTTGTAAGTCCGTCAAAATCCTTGGAAAACATAAGTATTCCGCCCGGCTTAAAGGACAGCATATATTGAGGTCCGGTAGAATCACAGCAGACCATAAGTACCTGTCCGACTTTTTCTTCAACCGTCAGGTCGTTTGCTGTGACCGGCTGATTCACTGCCGGCTTTGCACAGCCGCAAAGTGACAGTATTGCTGTTAGTAAAATCAATGCTTTTTTCACATCAGAAGCTCCTTTGTGTTATTTATAAGGTAATTATATCATATTTTTCCTCGAAATACAACAAATAGATAATAATTATACAATAATATATAACAAAGATTAGCAAATTTAATATTGACACTATTCGCCAAAAGTAGTATAATTGAAAGATATAAGGAAAGATATTTTCAGGAGGAAAAAGAATGGTATTTTCAAGTCTGACATTTTTATGTGTGTTCTTGCCGGCAGTGCTTGTGCTGTATATGCTGTCGAAGAATGTAACATACAGAAATGCCGTTTTGACCGGTTCATCACTTGTTTTTTATGCATGGGGAGAGCCGTCGTTACTTATTTTGCTGATTGCAGCAACTGTTGTGAATTATTTTCTGGCTTTAGGTATAGACAAATTCAGAGATAAGTGGTTATCGAAGCTGTTTATAACTCTTACTGTTGCGTTTGATATAGGTATGATAGGCATATTCAAGTACGCAGGATTTCTGGTGGAAAGCATTAATGCTGTTTTGCCGCTTGATATTCCTGTTCCGCAGATTAGTCTGCCGCTTGGAATATCATTCTATACGTTCCAGATACTCACATATGTTATAGATGTATACCGTGATTCGAGCAGGGTTCAGAAATCGTATTTGAAATTCCTTTGCTTCGTATGTATGTTCCCGCAGCTTATTGCAGGTCCGATTGTAAGATATTCGGACGTCGCACTGCAGCTTGATGAACGAAAGGTGCGTATGAGCGAGTTTGCTGACGGTGCAAGTCTGTTTACCTTAGGTCTTGCAAAGAAGATTTTTCTTGCAAACCTTGCTGGTGATGCAAAGGACTTGCTGTTTGCATCGTCTGTTGTGCCTACGGTTGCATCATCGTGGCTGGGTATTATATTCTACTCGTTCCAGCTCTATTTTGATTTTTCGGCATATTCCGATATGGCGATAGGTATGGGTAATATGCTCGGCTTCAAGTTCCCGCAGAACTTTAACTATCCGTACATTTCAAGGTCTGTTACGGAGTTCTGGCGCAGATGGCATATGACATTGAGCAGCTTCTTCCGTGACTATGTATATATACCGCTCGGCGGTAACAGAAAGCATCAGATGCTTAACCTTATTATTGTATGGATGCTTACCGGCTTATGGCACGGAGCGTCGTGGAACTTTGTTATATGGGGCATTTATTACGGAGTATTGCTGATTATAGAAAAGCTCTTTTTCAAGAACTGGTCAAAGGTGCCTGTTTTATCAAATATCACTACGCTGTTCTTTGTGGTGGTAGGCTGGGGTATATTCTATTTCGATAATTTCAGTGAGCTTTTGACATTCTTCGGGTATATGTTCGGAGTCGGCTGCGGCTTGTATGATATAACAACGGTTTCAACACTGTTTGCAAATCTCGGCTTGCTTGCGGCTTGTATACTGTTCTCAACTCCGCTTCCGTACAGTCTGTACAAAAAAGCAATTGCACTAAAGGGTGTTGGATTTATAATTGAAGGAGTGGTTATGGTAGCTTTGTTTGTAAGCTGCATAGCGATGCTTGCAGGCTCTACCTCGAACCCGTTCCTCTACTTCAGATTTTAGGAGTAAGTTATGCGAAAATATTTTATTACTATACTTTTTTGTTTGTTGCTTGCCGGCTCTGTGGCGGTGCTTATCTGTCCGGCTGACCGTGAAAGTATTCTTGCTGAAAACCGTGAGCCTCAGGTAATGCCAAGGTTTTCTGTTGAGAATGTGGCTTCGGGCAAGTTTTCTGCACAGTTTGATGAATATGTAAACGATAATATCGGCTTCCGCGGTAAGCTTATGTCATATTCGGACAAGCTTCGTTCATACACGGGATATACACCCGAGGAGCTGGGCAGGGTTATTCTTACAAGCTCGGATATCGGTACCGGTGAGGCACTTGAGGGCAGACTTGTTCTTTATCAGAATAAGATAATGGAAATGTTTGTGGAAAAACCTGAGGTCGGTCAGCGTTATGCGGCGGCACTGAACTCAATTCGTGCAGCTTTGCCTGAGTCAACGAATATGTATTCGTTGATTATTCCGACACAGCTTGAGTTCTCAACGTCATTGTACAAGGACGAACAGGACTCTCAGAAAGCGACTATAGATGCGATAAATCAGGCACTTGACGGTGTTGCTCCGGTTGATGTGTACGGCAAGCTTGCACAGCATACTGACGAATATATATATTTCAAAACAGACCATCACTGGACGATGGACGGTGCATATTATGCATATCAGGCATTGTGCGAGGCAAGCGGTGTGTTTGAAATGCAGAAGGAGCAATTCACACGCAAGGAAAACGGCGAATTCTACGGCTCACTCTACGAAAAGGCAAAATCAAGCCTTACAGAGCAGGAAAAAGATACTGCGTACTATTACGATGTAGCAGAGCTTAATGATATAAGCATAAAGATGCGTGCCGAGGACGGCGTTACCGAATACGGAATCGGTTCGCCTGTGTTCCACACAGAGCATCATAACTATTCAATGTTCTTTGGCGGCGATAATCCGCTTATGGAGATTACAAACAACTCGAAGCCGAACGGGAAAACCCTGATGGTGCTGAAGGATTCATATGCAAACGCATTGTTGCCGTGGCTTGTGAACAGCTATAATAAGGTAGTCGTTATTGACCCTCGTTCGTTCAAGGGCAATGTTCTTGAGGAGATAAAAAGATATAATCCTGACGATTTTGCGGTTATAAACTATGTATTCAGTACAACATATGCTGACTATTGTGAAATGCTTGCAAGTATTGCTGTAAAATAATACCAAATATGTGGGAGGAACCGGTTATGGATAAGAATTACGAATACAGAAGTCCGTTGGTGTATCAGAGAGCCGATCCGTTTGTGCTGTTCCATAACGGCAAATACTACTTTACCGGCTCGGTTCCGCAGTACGACTGCATCGAGCTGCGCTGTGCAGATACGCTTGACAAGCTTGCGTTTTCCAACGGTAAAATAGTATGGAGAAAGCATAAAAGCGGAGCTATGAGCGCACATATCTGGGCGCCTGAAATTCATTTCATAGACGGTAAATGGTATATATATTTTACCGCCTGCAGTAATGATGATGTATGGTCAATCCGTCCGCACGTGCTTATGTGCGAGGGTGATCCGATGAAGGACGAATGGAAGGAAATGGGCAGGATTGATGTTGGTACAGACAGCTTTTCACTTGATATGACTTCATTTGTTAAGGACGGTAAGCAATATACTGCCTGGGCGCAGACGATTGACCCTGAAATAGGCTCCGAGATATTTATAGCGGAGATGGAAACTCCGCTGAAACTAAAAAGCAAGCCCGTGAGTATTACAAAGCCGGAGTTTGAATGGGAAAAGCTTGGCTTCAAGGTTAATGAAGGGCCTGCTGTGCTTCAGAAAAACGGCAAAGTAATACTGACATATTCGGCATCGGATACCGGCTGGAGATACTGTATGGGTATGCTGTGGGCAGACGAAAATGCCGATTTGCTCGATCCTGCTTCGTGGCACAAGAGCAATGAGCCGGTACTCAGAACAAGCGAGAAAAATTCGCAGTTCGGTCCCGGACATAACTGCTTTACGGTTGACGGTGAGTATGATGTGTTGGTATATCATTGCCGTAACTATAAGGAAATCGAAGGCGATCCCTTGCACGACCCGAACCGGCACGCAAGAGCAATGCGGTTTTCATATGACGAGAACGGGTTACCGGTATTTGGTGAGCCTGTTCCGGATAATATGCTTTAAACGTCAGCGGATAAAGTAAACGTATAATGCAATTCCGATAGCGGCGAGAGTGAAGAGCATAACGATGAACGGCAGTGCTGATATTATTGATATTTCCGAGCCTTTATCAGGCTGTGCGGCTTGTGCTTCGGAGTCGGAAATATCCCTGAAGTCATCGCCCATTTTCAATGATGTGATATAATATCCGTATCTGTCCTTCTGCAATGTCGCAAGGCTGTATTCCAAAACAGATGTATCATCTTCTGTATAGGTATCGCTGAAAACAACATAAAAGCTGTTCTTGACAGGACTGTAGATTTTTATAATATCGTGCACTTCAGTTTTAAAAGAACTGCTGTAGCCGCCGGTATAATAGTAAAAGCCGTTGTTGTAGCAGTAGCCAAGCTCGGTCAGCATATTAACGGCAGGGCGGGGTGCTTCTTTTCGGAAAGCGTTGTAGATAACAGACGAAATATATTCGCCGCTGCATAGCTTCAGAGCCTGATTTTTTTCAGAGCTGTCAAGTGGCACGTCAGTGAGCTTTTCAAAGTTTTTGTGCGTGTACAGAACCTTACGCATAAGAGTGTCGCTATCTGTGGCTTCGCTGTCATATTCGTAGATATCTGCACAGGCACTGATAAGCTTTTGGATATATGCTCTATCTTCTGATGAAACAGTGACCGCATCATACGGAATGTGGTCTATGCGTTCAAGCCTGACGGCGTTTATTACAGAATAGATTTCAGCAGGCTCTTTATAAAGCTTCAGCTTTTTGTTTCTGTATGCGGCAATGTCTAAGCCTGTTTCGGGCTCTGTATGTGACAGCACAAACGCATCGTTTACAAGTCGATAATGGCTTGCTTGTCTGCCGTTTTGTACCGATATACAGAAATCGTCGTCTGTATCGGTTACACTCAGGCGGCAGAAGCTTTTGTCGCTGAATGTGATGTCAAGTGAGTCGGCAGGCTCATTTTCGGCACCGAATACATCAATATTGAAAGTGCCGTTTTCTATTGAAACTATAGCAAGCATTGAGTTATTCTCAACTGCTGCTGTATATATAATTCCGTCCTTGCCGGACCAGACTCCTTTTTCTGTGATATGCTTTAAAAGCAATGTATCAAAATCGGAGGCGCAGGCTAAGCTCGGATTAACAACTAAAAACAAAATAAAAATATTAAGTAAGAGTTTAATATGTCATCACCTCACGAATATTTTGTCCTGATTTGCAAAATATTTTCGGAGAAACGCACATTTTGTTCTTTTACGCAGAAGGTATTTTATGTAATTAACCAAAGAAAGGGTGGAAAGTAAATGCACAACGATATTCAGGGGATTTTATACACCAAGCAGGAAATTGATATGATGGTTCACGGTATGGCTGCTGCAATTAATAACGAATTTGAAGGTGAGGAGCTGCTCGCTGTTGTTATACTCAAGGGAAGTATAATGTTTGCGGCTGATCTTATTCGCTGTCTTACAATGAATGTAAAGATTGATTTTATGCAGGCATCAAGCTACGGTGCCGGCACAGAATCAAGCGGAGTTATTCAGATAAAGAAAGAGCTTGACAGCGACGTGAAAGGAAAAAATATACTTATCATTGAAGACATTGTCGACAGCGGCAGAACGCTTTCGCTGCTTAAAGCGGAGCTCAAAAACCGTGGTGCCAAGGAGGTAAGAATTGCGGCATTGCTTTCAAAGCCGTCACGCAGAGCGGTTGATGTTGAGGTTGAATATATCGGTTCTGAAATTCCTGACGAGTTTGTTGTAGGCTACGGTCTTGATATGAACGAAAAATACCGTCAGCTTGACTACATAGGAATTCTGAAGCCGGAAGTATATATGTAATAACTAATACGAAGGAAGACCTGTAACAGGGTCTTCTTTTCATCGAAGATGAGAATTTTGACGAAGGGATTTTTTTTAATGTACACTATTAAGAAAACGGCAAATAACATTAATTGTATCAATGACAAGGCTTGGGATTCTGCCGATGTTGCAAATATTGATAAGGTCAATTGGCAGGAATACGGTTGCGTACCAAAAACAACCGGAAAACTTTTGTACAACGATTACGGAATTTATGTTCAGCTTGAAACAGATGAAAAGCCTTTGCTTGCGAGATATTGCAATCAAAACGATATGGTTTGCTGTGATAGTTGTATGGAATTTTTCTTTCGTCCTAATGAAAATGACCCAAGGTATTTCAATTTTGAATTTAATCCGTTTGGTACAATGTATTTTGCGATAAGAACATCACGTTACGACCCTGTATATCCTGACAAGGATAAAAAATATTTTAATGTTAAATCCTACGTTGATGATAAAAGGTGGGTGCTGCAATTCTGCATTCCATTCGAATTTATAGACGAAATTTTCGGCGGTCACACAAATACAATATACGGCAACTTGTATAAATGCGGTGATGAAACTCAAAATACACATTATGCTACATATTATCCAATTACTACCGAAGAACCGGATTATCACAGACCGGAATTTTTTGGTGAATTTGTTTTGCAATAGATTTAAAATCCGAACCCACGTAGCAATGGGCTCGGATTTTTTTTCATTAATATAACCTTAAATGGTTATCATATAAAGAAATTAACCAATTTGTGTTATAACAAGATGTGCAGAAACAGGTCTGGTTCCTCCGGCAAGCGGAGTAATTGTAAGAGCTGCCGCATTACCTGCAGGATTTCTTACGGTTAAAATTGAATTAATGGTAGTTGTTGTTACAATAGCCATACCAATAATTTGAGAAGTGCCTGTTGCACGACCTGCAACTGTATATGCCAGATCTTCACCATTCAAAGTCAGTATTAATTGTCCTGCTTCAGTTACACTTACCTGAAACAGCACCTGATAAGTGCCGATTTGTGTCAGGTTGAATGAGTCAGAGCCTGTTCTGACAATGTCTGAACCGCTGTTAGGACCGTCCTGCGGAAAACTTACATCTGTGCCCGGCGCTACTGTTGCTGAATTATCCGGCGGCATTAGTGCGTAGAAATCAGCAAAGTTTAATACACCACCTGCTTCGCCTTGCGGACCAATAGGACCGGTTTCACCAATAGGACCCTGCGGACCAATAGGACCGGTTTCACCGACAGGACCCTGCGGACCGATAGGACCGGTTTCGCCAATAGGACCCTGCGGACCAATAGGACCGGTTTCGCCTATAGGACCCTGCGGACCAATAGGACCGGTTTCACCAACAGGACCCTGCGGACCGATAGGACCGGTTTCGCCAATAGGACCCTGCGGACCGATAGGACCGGTTTCGCCTATAGGACCCTGCGGACCAATAGGACCGGTTTCGCC
>CAYMCT010000055.1:0-7694 GCA_964389075.1 uncultured Lachnospiraceae bacterium | reverse complement strand
GGGAGCAGTCTTACGCATATGGTCCATTCTGCGAAGAATAATGCAATTGATACGAAGATTGGCCACACAAGCGCAACAACACCAATGAAAATCTGTAAATCAATCTTTTCCATATATGTTCTTGAAAGCAGTGTTATACCGCCGCTGATAAATACCAGAATACCGCTTATAAATACAAGATGTGAAAGCTGAACGCCTACGGTTTTTATGGTTGTATTAGCATCTGTGGTTAAAATACCTGTAAATTCTAAAAGTCCTGATATTATCAAAAAAATACCCAGAGCAAGGTTTATTACCGATGCTGCAATAAGTGGTTTTTTATATTTGATTTCCATTGTTTACCTCCGAATATAATTAGTCATTAAGTAGTATAACATATAAATATATTTTTGTAAAGTAAAAAATTATCAGTTGATTTTTTTCAGCGTTACACTGCCGTCAATTTTCAAAGACTCACCTGATGTTATTTCAAACGAATATGAATGAGTATCTATTGTAGATAAATCTGCTTTGTCCTTCAGAGTGTTGGCTATTGTATAAAAATATATTTTACCTGTACCCTCAGCAGTATATCTGCCTGCCTTGATTGATGACGGGCATTTGTAATCGCCGCTTTTTAGTGTTTTGGTATCGCTTACGGTTTCATCTTCAAGCTCTGAAAGGCTGTCATAATAGGCTTGCTTTTCAGAAATGGCGGTATCAAGCTCAAGCACTGTGTTGTTGGCTGCTTCAATGTCCGCAGTGTATTCGTCAAGTGTTGTCTTGAGTGCTTCCACTTCTTCTATAAGCATTGTGTTCTGTTTAAGCTCTGCGTCATATCCTTCAGCTTCTTTTGTAAGCTGTTTCTTTTCTGCTCTCAGTTCCTTAATATTGCTTAAAAACTCTTTCTTTTCAGAAGCTACTGTTGAACGTGCCTTTGATTCCAAAATGAAGCTGTTGTTAATAACTATAATCAGTATACCTGCTACTACGCTCAGAGCGATAGGCAAAGCTGTAGTTAAAAGGAATTTTTTGTTTTGCATCTATGTCACACTCCGTTAGTTTGCTGATGTGAATTTCGTGGTAGAATTAATTTTGATTATATCGCCTTTTTCCAAAACTACCTCACTTGCGGTACTGCCTAAAGTAAAGTTGTATTTGGATACGTTATTTGATGAGGCAGCTGAGAATGTGCCTGAACCTGTTACATAGTATTTACCTGCGGCTATGTTTGTTCCGATAACATATTTGCCTGCGTTAAGCGTTATAACAGAGCTGGCTTTTTGGGCTATATTCCCGTTAAGTGTATCTATCATCGCCCTTTTCTCGGTAATCTGTGCGTTGAGAGTACTTAGTTCTTCTGCTTTTTTTGAAATTTCTGAGCGAAGCGCAGCTTTTGTATTGTCATAGTCGCTGATATTCAGGAGTCTGGTCTGCTTCGCTTCATTGCTTGCTTTTAATTTGGAAACCTCATACTCAAGTGTTTTATTCTGATTGGACAGTGATATATAGTTTTCGTCTTTACGCAGTTCTTCGGCGTAGTTGTTTATGATCTCTGTATCGCCCGGCATAAGCACGGCAAGCAGATATGCTCCTGATATTATTGCTATACATATAACGGCTGTTATTATGTGTGAAGTCATAGCTCTGTGCTGCGGAGCCAATCCGTATGTGCCTGTCTGTATGCTTTCATCTCCGTCAGCATCGGTCGAAATAACGGCATCGGGCTTGATTTTAGCCGCAACCCGATTTAGAAATTCTGTTACCGGATTTTTAGAAGGCTCTGGCGGATTTGTTGACTCCTCGGAATCAGGAGGAATGGGTTTGTCTTTATAGAAATCAACAATTGCATCTATACGTGCATCATCAGATATACTGCTGAGCTCGTCAGTTGATTTGTATAATTCGTCATCTGAATGATTTTTATCTTTCATCTAAGACTCTCCTTTGATTATTTTGAGGTTACGATAAACACATCCTTAAACTGATATGCAAAGCTGTCGTGTGCAGCCTTAGCTGTCTTGTAGTCGGGGAATATACCGAAAACTGTCGGTCCCGATCCGCTCATCAGAGCGCCCAGGGCTCCGTTCTTAATCATTTTATGACGGATTCCTTTAACGATAGGGTGTAAGGATTCTGTAACCGTACCCATAACATTTGAAAGCTGTTTTGAAATTTCTGATATATCATTATCCTCAAGTGCTTTTATCATTGCATTTGTTTCGGGACGCTCCGTAATTTCTGCCGAATCTATTGCCTGATATATCGAAGCGGTAGAAACATTGATTTGTGGCTTTACAAGCAGAAATGTCATTTTGTCAGGTGAAGGGAGGGGTGTAAGCTTCTCGCCGATTCCTGTTGCAAGCGCAGTTCCGCCGATAATGCAATACGGAACATCGGCGCCAAGCTTTACACCTATTTCGCACAGTTCTTTTTCGCTGAGATTGGTATTATACAGCATATTCAGCGAACAAAGCACTGCAGCTGCGTTTCCGCTTCCGCCCGCAAGCCCTGCTGCTACGGGAATGTTTTTGTGAATCATTATTTTGCAGCCGCCGTTTACACCGGTATATGCGAAGAACTCTCTGGCGGCAAGATATGCTATGTTTTTGTCATTGTTGGGTAAAAAACGAAGATTGGTCGAAATACTGATATCTTCAGGCTCCTTGTCAACAATTACAAGGTCAAAAAGTGTTACCGTATGCATAATCATTTCAACATCGTGGTAGCCATCGTCACGCTTGCCCAACACATCAAGCGTGAGATTGATTTTTGCATATGAACGAGCCATCGCGCGTGAGCCGGTTATAACAATGTCCTGTGATAGCATATATGAACCCTCCGTTATTTATCTAAAGTCATATGTGATTTTTCTACTGTTTCGGTTATCATTTCGTCGGTGATAAGCGAGGTATCAGTTCCCTTTTTCAGGTACGCAAGGTATTCTATGTTTCCTTCGGGCCCCTTGATGGGTGAGTATGAAAGTCCACATACACCGAAGCCGGTTTCCTGTGCGAAATCGAGAACTGTTCTGATTACTTCAAGATGAACATTTTTATCTCGTACAACGCCTTTCTTACCAACCTGACCTCTGCCTGCTTCAAACTGAGGCTTTATAAGTGCCGCAATTTCACCGGTTTGTGAAAGAAGCTTGTATGCAACCGGCAGAACCAGTTTAAGTGAGATGAACGAAACATCGATTGACGCAAAGTCAATAGGCTCGCCTATGTCATCGGGAGTTACATAACGTATGTTGGTACGTTCCATATTGACAACTCTCGGATCCTGCCTGAGCTTCCAGGCAAACTGACCGTATCCGACATCAACTGCAAATACTTTTTTTGCTCCGTTCTGAAGCATACAATCTGTGAAACCGCCGGTTGATGCACCTATATCCATAGCGGTTTTGCCTTCAAGAACTATAGGGAATTCCTTCATAGCCTTTTCAAGCTTCAATCCGCCGCGGCTCACGTATTTGAGCTGTTCACCGCGGATTTCAACCTCGGTTTCGTCTTCGTCTATCATCATTCCGGCTTTGTCGCATTTCTGATTTTTTATATAGACCTGTCCGGCCATTATGAGTGCTTTTGCACGTTCACGGCTTGAGGTCATCGCTTTTTCTGTAAGATATACATCCAATCTTATTTTTGCCATTGTTTTAGTCCTTTAATAATATAATCTGATATAGCAGCAGCATCCATTTTATATTTGGCGTCAAGCTCACTTATTGTGCCGTGAACAATCGGTACAGGCGGAAATGCAAATGCCTTGAAGCGGCAGCTTACATTGTGTTCGAGCAGTATTGCTGCAATACGCTCACCTAATCCGCCCGGCTTGACGTTATCTTCAATAGTTATAACGAACCCTGTTTTCATTCCGGCGGCAACTACTGCTGCTTCGTTTACGGGGAATACGGTAGGCAGTTCAACTGTTTCGGTGCTGATACCTGCTGCTTTTAAAGCTTCGTTTACCTTTTCGGCTGTTACAAGCATTCTGCCGGTGGTGATTATTGCGACATCTGAACCTGTAGTATGCGTGTAAGCCTTGTTAAGTTCAAATGCCTCCTGCTTATAACTTGTTTGCGTGTTTCCTCTCGGGTAACGTATAGCGATTGGTGCATTGTGTACGTTAATTGCGTAATCAAGCATTTCTTCAAGCTGCCTGAATGATGACGGTGAGAGAACTGTCATATTCGGCATACTTGAGAGATATGATAAATCGTATACACCCTGATGTGTTTCACCGTCAGCGCCGACAATGCCTGCACGGTCGATAGGGAATACAACATGAAGATTCTGCAGACATACATCGTGCAGTGCCTGATCATAAGCACGCTGTAAGAAGGTAGAGTAAAGCGGAATTACGGGAATATAGCCGTTTGCCGCCATACCTGCCGCAAAGGTAACACCGTGCTGTTCTGCTATGCCTACGTCAAAAAATCTGCTTCTGTGCCGTCTTGAAAACTCGTCAAGTCCGGTGCCGTCAGGCATTGCGCAGGTGATTGCGGTAACCCTTTTGTTAGTTTTAGCTATCTCAGTGAGAGCTTCGCCGAAGCAAGAGCTGTAGCTTTTTTTTGTCGCTTTACATTCGCCGGTCTTAGGGTCAAACTCGCCTATGCCGTGGAATGACGATGGGTTAAGCTCGGCGGGTGAATAGCCCTTGCCCTTGTGTGTTCGCACGTGGATAAACACCGGCTTGTTTTCTTCCTTTGCATATTCAAGACAGTTTATCAGCGAGTCTATGTTGTGTCCGTTTACCGGCCCGATATACTGGAAACCGAGCTCATCAAAAAGTGTTGTAGGCAGCACAAGCTGACGAATCAGCCTTTTTACGGCTTTGAGCGGTTTCCGTATAATTTTACCGAGCACCGGTACCGTATCAAGCACATTTTTTATGCTTTTTTTTGACTTGAAATAGAATCTGTTTATTCTGAGATTACGAAGGTGTTTTGACATTGCGCCGACATTTTTTGATATGGACATTGTATTATCGTTAAGTATAAGTATTAACGGAGTTTTTACGTGCCCTGCGTCGTTCAATGCCTCGAAAATTTCTCCGCCTGTCAATGCACCGTCACCGAAAAGTGCAATGATATTGTTTTTCTCGCCGCTTAAATCCCTTGCACGTGCCATTCCGAGCGCTGCCGAAACAGAGGTGGAGGAGTGACCTGTATCAAAAACATCATATTCGCTCTCGCTGCGCTTCGGGAAGCCTGAAAGTCCTCCGAACTTGCGCAGTGTATCAAAACGGTCCATTCTGCCGGTGAGAATTTTATGCACATATGACTGATGACCGACGTCAAAAATAAGCTTATCCTCAGGCAAATTAAACACCTTGTGGATTGCAACCGTGAGCTCCACAACGCCCAGATTCGATGCAAGATGTCCGCCTGTACGGCTTACGTTTTCTATAAGAAATTCACGTATTTCGCCACAAAGTGTCTTTAATTCTTTGGGGGCAAGCTGTTTAATATCCCCATTTGCTTGTATATAATCAAGTATATTTTTCATAATGTATATTACGCTCTTTTCAATAATTCTGAATTTCATCGTATATTTTTTTCATAGATAGATTAATTATATCATATTTATAAAAAAAAGTCAATGAACAGGGTATTAACATACTAAAAATATAAAAAAATAAAAATAGCCTTGATATTGGAGATAAAATAGTCTATAATAATAGATAAATAAAATATTTCGGAGGTAAATTATGACAGATAAAGAGCTGTACGGAAAGCTTTCGTACAAGAATGAAAACGCATACCTTAAAATGAGCGAGGACGAGAAGAAAGAAATGTTTGCGCTTTGCGACGATTACCGTGTATTCCTTGATAATGGAAAAACTGAGCGTGAATGTGTGAATATTTCACTTGAAGCTGTAAAAAAGGCAGGGTTTGTTGATCTTGCAGACAAAAACGAGCTGAAGCCCGGTGATAAGGTATATAAGATTAACCGTAACAAGAACATATTTTTGGCGGTGATAGGTAAAAAAAGTGTTCTTGACGGTATAAATATTGCAGGCGCACATATTGACTCGCCAAGACTTGATTTAAAGCAAAATCCGCTTTATGAAAGCACGGATATGGCACTTTTAAAGACTCACTATTACGGTGGTATAAAGAAATATCAGTGGCCAACGGTTCCGCTTGCAATTCACGGCGTTATTTATAACGAGAACGGTGAGAAGCTTGAAATTACAATAGGCGAAAAGGATACCGACCCTGTATTTGTTATAACTGATCTGCTTCCGCATCTGGCAAAGGATCAGATGGCAAAAAAGATGACAGAGGGCATTGAAGCTGAAAATATGAATATCCTTTTCGGCGGTATGCCGGTTGAGGCAGAAGATGTAAAGGACAAGGTTAAGTTTTCGATACTTAAGCTTCTTAACAGCCGTTACGGCATAACCGAAAAGAGCTTCCAGAGTGCAGAAATTGAAATTGTACCTGCACAGAAGGCGAGAAATGTAGGACTGGACGAAAGCTTTGTCGGTGCGTACGGACATGACGACAGAGTGTGTGCATACACAACATTAAGGGGTATTCTTGATATAGATTTACCCGAACGTACTGCGGCGGCAATACTTGTTGACAAGGAAGAAATCGGTTCAAGCGGCAACACCGGTGCGCAGAGTGCGTTTATGATGATGACTATAGCAGAGCTTACAGAAAAAGCTACGGGCAGATGCTCGGTAACAGACCTGAATAGGGTTATTGAAAATTCTGCGTGTATGTCATCTGACGTATCTGCGGCGGTCGATCCGAACTACACATCTGTATCAGAGCCGAACAACTCAGCTTATGCAGGCTATGGTGTAACCATTGTTAAGTACACCGGTGCAAGAGGTAAATATGATTCTTCGGACGCAAATGCAGAGTTTGTATATGAAATAGGCAAGATAATGGACGAAAACGGTGTTATCTGGCAGACAGGTGAGCTTGGTAAGGTAGACCAGGGCGGTGGCGGAACAATCGCACAGTACGTTGCAAATCTCAATATGGACGTAATCGACTGCGGAGTGCCTGTTCTTTCGATGCACGCACCGTTTGAAGTGGTAGCAAAGAGCGATGTATATATGGCATACAGGGCATACAAAGCCTTCTTTACTCGTTAAAAAAATAATAAAAATCCGAACCCTTCACCGATTGGTACAAGGTTCGGATTTTTGCTGTTTGGTGCACCAGAAAGGACTTGAACCTTCACGTCGGGGACACTAGATCCTAAGCCAGACCGCCCATTGATTAATTCAAATTGTTTAGGATTGTTTGTTATTGTTATTTACCGCGGAAAATGGCTGAAATTCTTACTTGTTATAGCTGCGATTTTAGAATTGTAGACACTGACTAAAATTTTTATTATACAAGTTTAGTGAAAAAATTAGTGAAAGATAAAATTATCACTATAAACTAAAAGATTGCATTGAAAGACCTGATTTTAAAATGAAATACAGGTCTTTTTATTTTGCAAAAATTCAAGGAGGAAGTTGAAATGGAATTTAATTATTTTTACGGAAAAGAAGCAGATCAATTCACATTTTACAGATTACCAAAGCTTTTGGTAGTATCAGAAGAATTTAAGAATGTATCATACGGAGCAAAACTGCTTTACGGAATTTTGCTTGACAGAATGGGACTGTCTATTTCTAACGGATGGTTTGATGATGAAAACAGAGCCTATATCATTTATACGGTAGAAGAGATTAAAGAGAGTCTT
>CAYMCT010000054.1:0-7739 GCA_964389075.1 uncultured Lachnospiraceae bacterium | reverse complement strand
ATCCCAGCCTTCCAAGCTGGTCGTGTGGGTTCGATTCCCATCACCCGCTCCATATTTTTTTGTACAAGCAAAAAAAGAATATGCGACTGTAGCTCAGTTGGATAGAGCAATTGCCTTCTAAGCAATGGGCCAGGGGTTCGAATCCCTTCAGTCGCGCCAACCCGTAAGGGTTGAGATATGGTGGATATAGTTCAGTTGGTTAGAGCGTCAGTTTGTGGCACTGAATGTCGTGGGTTCGAGTCCCACTATCCACCCCATTTAATTTTAGCAGGTTCTGAACAAATGCCTGAATCAATCTGGGGATATCGCCAAGTCGGTAAGGCAACGGATTTTGATTCCGTCATGCGTAGGTTCGAGTCCTGCTATCCCTGCCAGGATCATTAGCTCAGTCGGTAGAGCACTTGACTTTTAATCAAGTTGTCCCGGGTTCGATTCCCGGATGATTCACCAAAAATCGACATTATTCGTAGCCGAATGATGTCGATTTTTTCGTTGTTTTGTTATTCTATGATGATATTATCTACTCCGTGACGCAATATAATGTTAATCAATTCGTTTCTTGAATAGTTGCTTTCTGCTGCGATCTTATCCAACCCGGATAAAATATCTTCTTTAATTCTGACGGTTATAAGCTTATTTCCATCTTCACCCCGTTTTTCGATTTTTAATGGTTCCATTTTCATTATAACACCCCTATAAATATTTTATATCATTTTATATTTCAATTATACCTTGACATTTCAATATAATATATAATACAATAAGATTGATAAATGTAATACAAATATATATATCAAAAACTGCGTCCAATTTCTACCCCCTCTGTGTCCAATTTTAGTTTACCACTACAAGTGTTGAAAAAAGATTTAAACATTTAAAAAAATGTATAAAAGTCTTTAAAAAGTTTTAAAAAGATTAAAAAAATTTAAAAACTTTTCTGAAAAAGTTGATTTTTTTAAAAAAGTTGATATAATATTAATAAAGGAAGGTGATATTGTGCAGGACAAAGAATTAGTTGAATTAATAAAAGAAGTACAAAGTTTAAATTCTGAATCTTCGACGATTGAGGTTAAAGAAGCATCAAAAGGTTGTCCAAAACGTCTATATGACACTTTATCAAGCTTTTCCAACCAAGACGATGGTGGAGTCATAATTTTTGGATTAGATGAAACACAAGACTTTAAAGTTGTTGGTGTATATGATGCACAGGATTTACAAAAGCAGATAAATAACCAGTGTAAAGAAATGGAACCAATAGTAAGACCGTTGATTACAACTGCTGAAGTTGACGGAAAAATAGTTGTATCTGCTGAAATACCGGCGGTAGAGATTACAAACAGACCGTGTTATTATAAAGGAAAAGGCAGAGTAAAAGGTTCATATATCCGTTCGGGAGAGTCCGATGAACCAATGATGGAATATGAAATTTACAGTTATGAAGCATACCGGAAGAAGTATCAGGATGATATTAGGCGAATAGAAAGAGCAACTCCGGATACTTTTGATATGGAAAAGCTTAATCAGTATAAAAGTGCCTGCAAAAAAGGCAAACCGCATTTAGCTAAAATCAAGGATGAGATGCAGTTTAATGAACTGATGAGTATAACAATAGATGGTAAGCCAACTCTTACAAGTGTTCTTTTATTTGGTGTATACCCACAAGCTTTTTTTCCTCAGTTATCTATAATAGCAACATCTATTCCTGGGAAAGAGGATGGATTGACCGGAGAAAACGGGGAAAGGTTTTTAGATAACAAAAGAATAGAAGGCAATATAGAAGATATGCTTGATGAAGCCTTGAAGTTTGTCAGAAACAATATGAGAATAAGCACGACAATAAATCCGTCAACAGGAAAAAGAACTGATAAAACGGATTATCCGATAACTGCTATCAGAGAAATCATCTTAAATGCCCTTGTGCATAGAGATTACAGTGTTCATACGGAAGGAATGCCTATCCAAATAAAAATGTATAGTGATCGTATAGAGGTCAAAAATCCCGGTGGATTATATGGTCGTTTAAAAATTAATCAATTAGGTAAGGTGCAGCCTGATACGAGAAATCCGGTGCTGGCTACAGCAATGGAAATTCTGAATTTAACAGAAAATCGTTATTCGGGCATTCCCACTATTTTTGAAGAAGTAAAAAGATATGGGCTCCCTGCACCGATTTTTATTGACGAAAGAGGGCATTTTACGGTAATTTTATATAAAAACACAAGTGGAAATAGTAAAAATATCAATGTTGAGGATGCTTTATTAGAATTTTGTTTAGTTCCAAGAAGCAGAGTAGAAATAGCAACATTTTTGGGATTATCTACACCTTCTTATGCAATGAGTAAATATATAAAACCGATGATTAAAGATGGAAAGATAGGAATTACCAATATTGAAAGACCTAATAGCCCTTCGCAGTTGTTTTTTACTATTAATTAAGCATAGAGAAATTATAGGAAATAATTGCAGATTTCTATGAAACAAGCATACATTATCTTGTGGGAAGAACAGACGTAAAAGCTCCATATCCAAAGAAATAATATTATCTCTTCAAACTGCACATACTAAACGTGAAAGGAGAGATATACTATGTCAAAATCAAAAAACAAGAATCAAAATCAGAATCAGAACAACAATGTAAACCCGGGCAATATAAAGGGCAAGATTGAAGTTAAGGATAACCGTGAACGTCAGGACGGTCCGGGCGGAAATTAATATCAAGAGATTGCATCAAAAAAGGCTTCCGAATTGGAAGCCTTTTAATGTATTATTCTGATTTTTTATCGGGTTTTACGAAGAACAAGCTGAGCAACAATGCTACTGCATAAAGTGCGATTGTTACATAAAGCACTGTCTGGTAACCTGTTGGGTTAACCTCGTATCCGCCAATCATTACCTTTTCGCCAAAGTTGTTTACTATCCAGGTAGCAAGCTGATTACCTGTTAAACCGGCAAAGCCCCATGCTGAAAGTGTAATACCGTGAATTGCACTGATGTTGCTCATACCGTAGTGGTCTGAAAGAAGCGTCGGTACGTTTGAGAATCCGCCGCCGTATCCTGCATTGACTGCCATAACAAGAACCAATACAAGAATTGTAAGCAACATATTTCCGTTGCCGTTCGCAATGCCGTTTGTTGCTATAACAATAGCAGTAAGTGCAATTGAAACGATAAAGATAAGCTTGTACATTGTGTTTCTGTCTTTCATTTTATCTGCAGCTGCTGATAATCCTAAACGTCCGCCTGCATTGAATACAGCAGAAATTGTTGAGATAATACCGACAAAAGCGGCAAGACCTAAACACTTAACGATTGATTTCTCCTGCGAGATAAGAGCAAGACCACAAGTGATGTTTATGTAGAACATTAACCATATACCGATATAGTTCATTATCGGTCTTGTCTTTAATACTGACATTATGCTCTTCTTTTCTTCACTGCTCTGTGGTTCATGCCAGTCTGCCGGCTTTGCCAATAACAGATGTCCCACGAACATCATTACAAAGTAAACAGCAGCAAGAATAAAGAACATTTTATATATACCAACAGAATCAAGCATTTTTTCCATAATCGGGCTTGCGATAGCCTTTGCTGCACCGAAGCCTGCTACTGCAAGACCTGTTGCAAGACCTTTTCTGTCGCTGAACCATAGCATAAGAGTCTTAACCGGTGAAAGATAACCTGTACCAAGACCGATACCCATTATAAGTCCATAGCAGATATAAATTCCGATGAGTGCAAGTGGGTTGCCCGGATTAAGTCCGCCCCAATAGATGCATGCACCTGTACCGGCCATACCGCCGGCAAAGCATATAGCTGCGATAAGTGATGACTTGTGAATATCCTTTTCAACTACGTTACCTAAGAATGCTGCTGACATTCCAAGGAAGAAGATTGCAAGGCTGAATGCCCACTCTGTAGCACTTTTTGAAAAACCGATGTACTCACCGATTGATTCGCTGAAAAGTGACCAGCAGTAAACTGTACCGATACTGCAATGAAGCAGTAATGCCGGAATTGCGGCTCTTATCCATTTATTATTGCGCCAGCCGCCTGTTGTTTTTGTTGTGTTTCCCATAATTCTAAACCCCTTTAAAATATTTGATATATTGATTTCGAGGCCGTTCGCGTTTTTGCGGGCGGTCTTAAAAAAACCGTTAAATATATTAACACAGAATTTTACAAAATGCAATAATACAATGATTAAATTTATGTTACAAAATTAAAATTTGTATTTTTTGTGTAGAAAAAAGCAAAAATCGCACGGTTTATAGTGCGATTTTTTAATAATTTTACTGTAATTTGAATGATTTTGCAATCTGTGCACCGTCAGGCTCAGCGTACTTGTAAACAACTACGTCAATTGCTGTGTCTGTGTCTGTAACAAGAAACGCTTTCTGCAAAGTTGTTTTATCTCCGGCACCAATTGGTTCATATGCTGAATGGATATTGATTCCCTCAATACCTGTTACAACAGTCGGTGTAAGTGAAATTCCGCTCTGTGTAACCTCTGTTGCCATAATACCGTCAAACGACATCGGATTTGATGTGTTGTTCTTGAAGGTGTATGAGATAATAACAGCTTTGGCTCCGTCTGACTCAATGATTTTTGCATCGTTAATTGAAACATCAAAATTGCTGATTGTGCCTTTTGCAGGAGAATCATTTGTTTCGTTTTCAACAACGGCAAGTGTTTTTCCGTTAACCTTTGCCATATCTACCTCCTTACCTGCGTTGTCGGCAGAGGTTCCGGGTATTTCGTTACCGTCAGCGTCTAATATTGCAGAGGTTTCACCGTCTGCGTGAACAAACTCGCCTTCCTCTGTGAGTGACGGCTTAATGTCTGATGATATATCGCTTGTTTTCTTGCCGCATGAAGTCAACGCAAGTGAAAGTGCAGCAACTAAAAATACAGCTAATAATTTTTTCATATTAAATCAGTTCCTTTCATTTTATTCGGTTAAATTGTGCTTAACGCCTCAATCCTGTATATACTAACACACAAAGTGTAAAAAATCAAGACATTTCATAAAAAATTCATAAATGTCGGGATTTTTGATTGACATATCGGTGTCTTGTGATATAATTTAAGATATATAAATTACAGAGGAGTTATACACAAATGAGAGCAAGCGGAATACTTATGCACATTTCATCGTTGCCGTCGAAGTATGGTATAGGAACGATGGGAGAAGAGGCATATAAATTTGTAGATTTTCTTAAAGAGGCAAAGCAGACATACTGGCAGATACTGCCCATATGCCCTACAAGCTACGGCGATTCACCGTATCAGTCATTTTCAACTCATGCAGGAAACCCGTATTTTATCGACCTTGATATGCTTGTTAAGGACGGGTTACTTAAAAAGAGTGATTTTGACGGTCTTGACTGGGGTGACGACGTTGAACACGTAGATTATGAAAAGATATATAAAAACCGTTTTGAGGTTTTGAAAAAGGCATATAAAGCTTTCAAAAATCAGGATAAAGCTATGTTTAATGAGTTTCTCCAAAGGCATGAAACATGGATTTCAAACTATGCATTGTTCATGGCAATAAAGGAGGAAAATGATGGCAAAGCATGGCTTGAATGGGACGAGGGTCTGAAATTCCGTAATTCACATGAGCTGTGGCTGTTTAAGGAATCCCATCAGGATGAGGTGGAGTTCTGGGAGTTTTTGCAGTACAAGTTTTTTGAGCAGTGGACAAACCTTAAACAGTATGCAAACGAAAACGGAATACAGATAATAGGAGATATTCCGATTTATGTAGCACTTGATTCTGCGGATGTATGGGTATTCCCTGATTTGTTTGATTTAGATGAAAATTTGATGCCGAAAACAGTTGCAGGATGCCCGCCTGATGCATTTTCCGATACAGGACAGCTTTGGGGAAATCCTATATATGATTGGGCAAGACATAAGGAAACGGGATATGGTTGGTGGATAGACCGTCTGAGAAGTGCTGTTGGGTTGTATGATATTGTTCGTATAGACCATTTCAGAGGCTTTGATGAATTTTATTCAATTCCGTATGAAGATGCTACGGCAGAAAACGGCAGATGGAAAACAGGTCCGGGTATAGAATTTTTTAGATTTATTGAAGAAAGACTGGGCAAGCTACCAATTATTGCAGAGGATTTGGGCTTTTTAACGCCGTCAGTATATCAGTTGCTTGAAGATTCCGGATTCCCGGGAATGAAGGTTCTTGAATTTGCATTTGACCCGAGAGAAGAAAGTAATTATATGCCATATTTATACGACAAAAATTGTGCCGTGTATATAGGCACACATGATAATGCTACAATCAAAGGCTGGGTAGAGGAGATAGACGAAGCTACGCTTGGTTTTTGTAAAAGATTCCTTAACTACAGCGGTAAAGCAGACAGCAAATTTATATGGGCATTTATAAATGCTGCATTTGCGTGCGTTGGTGATACTCTTATCATTCAGATGCAGGACTATCTTGAATTGGGAGCAGAAGCAAGAATGAATATGCCGTCGGTTGCATCCGGAAACTGGCAGTGGCGTATGAAAAAGGGAGCAGCAACAAAGAAGTTAGCCGCAAAAATTGCAGAGATGACAAAAGTTTACGGTCGTTGTCCAAGATAAAGGAGGATAAAGGCATGAAATTAGAAAAATATTATGAAAACCCGCAAATACTGCACGTTGGTTGCGAGCCTAACCGTGCGTACTACATTCCGTTTTCAAATGAGAACGATGCTATGACTTTGCCGAGAGAGCAGTCAGACAGATACATAAACCTTAACGGTGAATGGAATTTTAAATACTGTAACAGCATATATGACATGCCGGAGTTGGGAGAGATTACCGATTATAATAAAATCCCTGTTCCGTCCTGTTGGCAGTGCGAGGGGTATGATACGCATAACTATGTAAACACACGTTATCCGTTCCCTTATGACCCACCGTATGTTCCGCATGAAAATCCGTGTGCAATGTATGAGCGTGATTTTGAGGTGTGTAAAAAAGATGACAAGAAATACTATATCAATTTTGAGGGCGTGGATTCATGCCTTTATGTATGGGTGAACGGTAGTTTTGTCGGATATAGTCAGGTATCACATTCCACAAGTGAAATGGATATTACCGGTTATGTTGTATCGGGTGCTAACAGAATAAACGTATTTGTTCTGAAATGGTGCGACGGAAGCTATCTTGAAGACCAGGACAAATTTCGTATGAGCGGAATTTTCAGGGACGTATATGTTCTTGAACGTGACATTAACCATGTAAAAGACTTCTT
The DNA here is from genome assembly GCA_964389075.1 of uncultured Lachnospiraceae bacterium. Classification (GTDB taxonomy): domain Bacteria; phylum Bacillota; class Clostridia; order UBA1381; family UBA1381; genus Ornithomonoglobus. Next base: position 477 of record CAYMCT010000054.1, on the reverse strand, counting down.
TATTAATACAAAGACAGACGGAACAGTTACTGTTGATGCAGATGCTGAAATAGAGTGCAAGATATATGATAACGGAACAGTTATAGCAGAAAGTTCAGGAAAAAAGTTAAGCTTAAAAATTGATACACCGAAGCTCTGGACAGCAGAAACTCCGTATCTGTACACGCTTGTCATAAAGTGCGGTAATGAATATATTGCTCAGAAATTCGGTATTCGTGAAATTACAATCGAAAACGGTGTTGTTCTTTTAAACGGTAAGCGTTTTAAAATAAAAGGTGCAAATCGTCATGACAGCGACCCTATAACAGGTTATACAATAAGCCGTGAGCAGGCATTAAAGGATTTAACTTTAATGAAAGAATGTAACCTAAATGCAGTAAGAACAAGTCACTATCCCAATTCGCCTTGGTTTACGGAGCTTTGTGATGAGCTTGGTTTTTATGTTTGTGCTGAAGCTGACATAGAAATTCACGGCGT
>CAYMCT010000053.1:0-7791 GCA_964389075.1 uncultured Lachnospiraceae bacterium | reverse complement strand
TAGAGCTTATTATTACAATGGATTCATCTTCCGCAACAGGAATTACGATTGATGATGTATGTGTGGAATTGCCATACCGCAGCGTTACTGCACGAGATATAGCAGTATCGGATATATCAAAGCTTGATGACATAGAAACAGTAACTGTAGCGTATGACAGCGGATATACAGCGGAAGCTTCCGTAACGTGGGGCGAGCCGGAAGATGGAACTAATGTAGTATTCGGTGATACGGATATAGACGGTGTTAAGGTAAGGGCGATAATAACTGAAACAGTTGTTAAGGTGACGGTATCGCAGGATGGTGTAACCACAGAGGAGGCATCACTTGAATACGGTAAGGCTGTTAACGCCGTGGGTGAGAATGAAATGGTATTCCTGCTTGACAGCGTTGATAGTATGAACCTTTTAAGTAAGGTTTCAGGCAACGGTACATACGCACAGCCTATAAGCGGAACATCTGATGTTTCTGTGAAAATGGCAGTTAAGGATAACGGGAACGGCATAACAATAGAAGGAACAGTTGCAGATGAAGCAAATAACAGTAAAGTAATAATTATAAAGGATGCTGAGGGTATACCTGTGAAAGCTGTATATGTGCATATAGGTTCTGACGGAACGTACAGTGCGGATATTAGCGGACTTTCAACAGGAAGATTCAGTGCTGTTATGACAGATGCTGCGATAGAAACGGTGTTCTCTTATGCAACAGAAAACGAATACGAGGTTCTTCGTTCAAGAATTACTACATCGAACGTGAGTGAACTTCTTGGAGATGAAGCTAACAGAATAATCCTCGGTGCAAATACATACGAACAGCTTGATAAGCTAAGTGCAGGTGACAGAGAGGCTGTATATAGTGCTTTTGCAGATGAGCTTGGAAACAAGAGCAGAGCTGAGGCAATTTCACTTTTTGATTCGCTTGTAACAATAAAATCATCAGCGGATGAGATTTCAGTGAGCGAATGGACAGCTATGCTTGAATTATCAGCTGAAACTCTGGGACTAAAGGGTGAATCAATATACAATCAGTATAAAGAGTTGTCGGAGAATGAAAAAGCATCTGTAAAGAAAAAAGTTGCATCACAGAAGCCGACAGATGTTGAAAGCTTCAAAGAAGCCTTTGTTGGCAGTACTCTTAATACCATACTGGTAAATGCAGGACAATACACAAAGGTAAAGAGCGTTTTAAAGGAAAATGCAGAGTTGTTTGAAGATATTGATGTTGACGTTAAAAATATTAGCATCGGTGCTGCAAAATATATAAATAAAAACATTTCAGACAGCTACATAACAATTGATTCAATAGCAAAGCTTATAGAGAAAGCTGAAGAAGAATCAGAATCAACCGGTTCAGGCTCCGGCGGCGGAGGCGGTGGTGGCGGAGGCGGCTCAAGTAGTTCGAGCAGCGTTTCCGGTACAAACATTGGTCTTAATGCAGAGGTTTCTATACCGGTAAACAATGCATCTTCAACTGTGACTGATAATAATGCAGATAGTAACAGTTTCGGTGATATTGCAGACTATGCATGGGCAGAAACGGCTATAAATTCACTTGCAGAGGTTGGCATTATTGACGGTTATGAAGATGGAAGCTTCCGTCCTGAAGCAAATGTAACAAGAGAAGCTTTTGTAAAAATCATTGTCACAGCATTTGGAATACCATCGACGGATACAGGCGTTGAGTTTGCAGATGTTGCTAAAGACAGATGGTCATATGATGTAATTTCAGCAGCATATGCAGCGGGGATTATAACAGGAATTTCTGATACGGAATTTGCACCTGAAGCAAACATAACCCGTCAGGATGCAGCGGTAATAATATATAGAACGCTTGCATATCAGGGTAGACAGCTGACAGGTGGAGATCTTACGTTTACCGATAGTGATGCTGTTGCTGAATATGCACAAACAGCCGTATCAGCACTTAGCACAAGTGGAATAATTAACGGTATGGATGACGGCAGCTTTGCTCCGACAGAGAATGCATCAAGAGCACAGGCAGCAGTCATGATATATAGAGTTATAAATACTCTTTTATAAAAAAATAGGAGGTCAATATGAAGAGGATACTTTCTATATTGCTTGTCGGAACTATGCTTCTGAGCACGGTACCGTCATTTGCTGCCGAACAGCCTATAATTAATAATGATTTTGAAAACGGGGAGCTTGGTTTTTCTGTTCGAGGCACGGCGGCAATGGAAATTTCGACCGATACTGCTCATAGCGGAACATCAAGTATGCTTATAAAAGACAGAGGCAGCAACGGCTGGGAAGGTGTAAATACAAGTGTAATTAATGATATAAAGCTTGATGAGACGTATTACGGTCAGATGTATGTAAAAGCAGCAACTCCGGGCGATAGCTTTACAGTTAAAATGAGTCTTGATTTGGAGGATGCAACAGGCAGCCAGTATCCACAGATGGCATCGGCTGTTGTAAACAGCAATGAATGGATACTTATAGCGGGTACATGGAAAGCTGATTATCAGGGTAATCTGAATACGATTAATGTTGATATTGAAACTGATGATGACGGTGCAGGAAAATCTTTTTATGTGGATGATGTATTCTTTGCACATTCGTCGGTAAGTAAACCTTCGACTATAATAACTCCGCAGACGGAGCAGACAAAAGGTATATCATATTCAGGTATAGAAATTCCTGAGGATGTTGCAGAAACAAGCTATTTAACAAATGTCGAAAAGCTAATGGCGCTGGGCGTGGTAAACGGTTATCCCGATGGTACCTTTAAGCCGGAAAACAGCGTAACGAGAGCGGAGTTTCTTACAATGCTTTTAAGACTTCTCAAGCTCGAAATGACATCAGGCAGTACATCGCAGTATACCGATGTTGCTCCGGACCATTTCGCGGCAGGAGCAATCGAATGGGCAACGAACAGCGGAATATGTGACGGCTATGGTGATGGATTATTCGGACCTGAAGATAAGGTAACGTATGCACAGGCTGTAAAAATGCTGCTTGGATGTATGGGCTATGCAACAGTAGCAGAGAGCAACGGCGGATATCCGGACGGATATATTTCGGCAGCGGCAGCTGAGGATATTTATGTAAAGGGCATTAATGATTATAATACACCACTTACAAGGGCAATGACCGCAGAGCTTATGGTAAGTGCATTGGATGTAAGCCTGTATCTCAAAGATGGAAGTGGAAACATCGTTAAGGATAGCAGTGCCACAATTCTTTCTGAATATTATGACGGAGATATTGAAAAGGGCTATATTCTTTCAAGCAATGATGTTTCAACAACAGACACAACCACAGGTATAGACAATGTGAATATCGATGGTGAAGTATACAATGTGGGAATAACAAGAGCGTCTGAGCTTGTAGGCTATTATGTTGAATTTATTTACACAGAAGATGATGGGGAAAGAACAATTCTCTATCTCCAATTACATACTTCAAAGACTTCAGAGTTTGAACTCGATCCGAGAGATGTTGAAAGCTATAATAATTATAGATATGAGTATGAAGATGAAAACGGCAGAATAAAGCACGTAGACATTGAGAAGGACTTTACGCTCGTATATAACGGTAAAACACTTTCAGATGATTATGAGGATTCGATGATGACTCCGGAGCTTGGTACAATAAAGCTTGTTGGAACGGATTCTAACAACTATAACATGGTATACATAACAAGCTATGAAACGTTTATTGTTTCATCAATTAATAAATCTACCGGATATGTTTACGATTTAAACGGCAATAAACGCAAACTTAACGATGATAATGGTGAAATTACATTTATAAAGCCTGATGGAACAGAAGGCGAGCTCAGGGATGTTGTTAAAAACGATATTCTTCACATAATGACGTCTGCTGACAATGATAAAACAACTGTTAAGATAGTACGTTCAAACCTTGAAGGTAGTGTAGGTTCAATCGGTGATGAGGAAATTATAATTGACGGAACAGCATATGCTTTTTCGAAAGCATATATCAACCGTAACTATACAGCCCCCAATCTTGGTACAACCGTAACAGCATATTTTGATATGAACGGTGAGGTTGTATACATAGAAGAAGGTTCTGATACAAGTATGGAGGTAGGTTACTTATTAAGTGCAGCTATACTTGAAAGTGGTGATGAGCTGCAGGTTCGCTATTTTTCATCAGACGGTGAACTTAAAACAGTAATTACCGACGGCAGACTCAAGATAGATGGAAAGTCATATTCGCAGGACGATATTTCCGAAACACTTGATGTAATCATCGGTAACGGTACTGACGGCAAGGTGGAAAAACGTATTTTCAGATACACAACAGATAATAAGGGCAAGCTTAACAAGCTTGATTTTGCAAGAGCTAAGGAAGCTTGCACGACAGAGGCAGAGAAGAATGAAGGCGAGCAGACTTTATATGCTCTTAACAGTAGCTACATAGCTAATAACGGAAAAGAGAATGCAGAAAGCTCAACTGCAGTCAAATACAAGTATAAATACAATGCAAGAACCTTCATTGATGAGAGCGGCAATTATGCATCACTTGCACTCAGACCTGATACAGTAATATTTGTTGTACCGGATGAAAACTCCGGCAGTGAGTCTGATTATGATGAGTACGATATAAAGAGTGTATCAAATATAGGATATGACGAACAGCACAAGGTGTTTGCATATAAAATCAGTACAGATGGTATTACAGCAGACTATGCCGTTTTATTTGTAAATAACAAAGGAGATGAGAACCTTAGCAGCAAGGAAGGATATGTTGTTACAAAGATAACATCCGCTCTCAACAGAGATGACGAGGCAGTTCCTTGTTTCGAGGTATATCAGAATGGCTCAAAGAAGGAATATGTATTAAAGAATATGGATATCTATGATGAGGCTGTTGCACTCAACGACAATCAGGATATTAAAAAGGGCGATATTATACGTTTTGATGTTGATTCATCGGGACAGATATCAAACTTCGTTGTTGATAAGGGTAAAGGCAAGTATAATGACTACTTCTATTCGGCACAGGGCTATATATATCTTAAAGAAGATGGATATGCTTATTTTACAACAAAGAAGCCGAATGCATCTTCATCTGTTGATGATATGATACTTATACCGATTGATGATTTCAAAATAACAGTATACAACAAGCGAACAGAAGAAATATACGAAGGTGTTTCAGCGGAGATTATCGACTATAATACTGATCCGGAGGCTATGTCACAGGTTTATATCACAATGAACTATGAAAATGCTGCTACGTTGATTTGTATAATGGATGAGTGATTTTGAAACAAGCTCTAATGCTACCTGTAATTTAATAAATTTTTCATGTATATATTAAATTTTGTTAATTCACATGGATTATACAACGTGTTAAAATTGTAGTATAAAAATCAGAAAAGGAGAATTAATATGAACAATATTCCAAAAGTAAAAGTGGGAATAGTTGCGGTAAGCCGTGACTGTTTTCCTGAAAGTTTATCAGTAAACAGAAGAAAGGCACTTGTTGCAGAATATGTAAAGAAGTATGATGCAGCTGACATTTACGAATGTCCGATATGCATAGTTGAGAGTGAAATACATATGCAGCAGGCATTGGCAGACATCAAGGCGAATGGCTGTAATGCACTCTGTGTATATCTGGGCAACTTCGGACCGGAAATATCAGAAACAATGCTTGCACAGCAGTTTGACGGACCAAAGATGTTTGTTGCTGCGGCAGAAGAAAATATCGCAACTCTTTCAGACGACAGAGGCGATGCATACTGCGGTATGCTAAACGCAAGCTATAACTTAAAGCTAAGAGGAGTTAAAGCATATATCCCTGAATATCCGGTAGGAGATGCAGAGGAATGTGCAGATATGATAAATGAGTTCTTGCCGATAGCAAGAGCGGTTATAGGCTTGAAGGATTTGAAGATTATATCATTCGGACCACGTCCGCTTAACTTCCTTGCTTGTAATGCACCGATTTATCAGCTCTATCAGTTAGGAGTAGAGATTGAAGAGAACTCAGAGCTTGACTTGTTTGAAGCTTTCAACAAGCATGAGGGTGATGCAAGAATTCCTGAGGTTGTAGCAGATATGGAAAAGGAGCTTGGCGAGGGTAATAAGAAGCCTGAAATCCTTGCAAAGCTTGCACAGTACGAGCTTACATTGCTTGACTGGGTAGAGGAGCATAAGGGTTCAAAGAAGTATGTTACAATAGCAGGCAAGTGCTGGCCGGCATTCCAGACACAGTTTGGGTTTGTTCCGTGTTATGTAAACTCAAGACTTACAGGCAGAGGTATTCCGGTATCATGTGAGGTTGACATTTACGGTGCATTGAGCGAGTACATAGGAACTTGCGTATCAGAAGATGCAGTAACATTGCTTGATATCAACAACTCAGTACCGAAAGAGATGTATGAAGCAGATATCAAGGGTAAGTATGATTACACACATCAGGATACATTTATGGGCTTCCATTGCGGAAACACGTGTTCAACAAAGCTTGCAGCCTGCTCAATGAAGTATCAGAAGATAATGGCAAGAAGCTTGCCGGTAGAGGTTACAAACGGCACACTTGAGGGTGACATTGTTCCGGGTAACATTACATTCTTCCGTTTACAGTCAACATCAGACGCAAAGCTTCGTGGCTATATTGCAAACGGTGAGGTATTGCCTGTTGCAACACGTTCATTCGGTGCAATCGGAGTATTTGCAATCCCTGAAATGGGACGTTTTTACCGTCACGTGCTTATCGAAAAGAACTATCCGCATCACGGTGCGGTTGCGTTCGGTCATCACGCAAAGGCATTGTTTGAGGTATTCAAGTATGTTGGTGTTCCTGTAGAGGAAATCGGATACAATCAGCCAAAGGGAGACAGATATCCAACAGAGAATCCATGGAGATAATTTATGAAATATTTAATTGGTATAGATTTAGGAACTTCAGGAACAAAAACCGTCCTCTTTGATGAGGACGGCAACTCCTTAAAAAGTCACACGGTCGAATATCCGATGTCACAGCCTAAAAACGGTTGGGCAGAGCAAAATCCGCTCGACTGGTACAATGCGGCAGTAGAAACGTTAAAGGTTGTTACATCTGAAATTGACGCATCGCAAATAGCCGGTATAGGTATATCAGGTCAGATGCACTCACTTGTAATGCTTGATGAGAACAACGATGTTATACGTCCTGCAATTCTGTGGTGTGACGGAAGAACCGCCAAGGAATGTGAGGAGATAACAGAAAAGGTAGGGTATGACAGACTTATTGAAATAACTGCAAACCCTGCACTCACAGGCTTTACGGCATCAAAGATTATGTGGGTAAAAAACAATGAGCCTGAAAACTACTCAAAGTGCCGTCATATCCTTTTAGCGAAGGATTATGTACGATACAAGCTTACAGGCGAGTATGCAACCGAAGTATCTGATGCAAGCGGTATGCAGTTATTGGATATAAAAAACCGCTGTTGGTCAGATGAGGTTTTGGAAAAGCTTGATATTGATAAATCGCTTCTTGCCAAGGTATATGAGAGTCCGGATATAACAGGTTACATAACAGAAGCGGCAGCGTCGCTCACAGGCTTAAAGGCAGGCACTCCTGTTGTAGGTGGTGCGGGCGATAACGCAGCTGCAGCAGTAGGCACAGGAGTAGTGGAAGAGGGTAAAGCATTTACAACAATCGGAACGTCTGGAGTTGTATTTGCACATACAAAGGAAATGCACGTTGACCCTAAGGGAAGAGTGCATACATTCTGCTGTGCAGTGCCGGGAGAATGGCACGTTATGGGTGTTACACTTGCAGCGGGACTTTCACTTAAATGGTT
>CAYMCT010000052.1:0-7837 GCA_964389075.1 uncultured Lachnospiraceae bacterium | reverse complement strand
ACCATAAATTCAGGTGCTTTTCCATACTTTTTCTGTATTTTGTCTACAGTCTGAAACCTCCGATCGGTCGGAGGTTTTTGTGCTCGTTTCAACCTTGTTGCATATATTCCATAAGCTCAGGTAAAAGCTCTTTTGCGGTATGATAGCCTGAATTATGTATCTGTCGTATTTTAACCGGATCGTTATCGGTTCTGCCCCACCCTTCGGTATTCTCAGGCGAAATCACAAAAATCTTACCCTGTTTTTCAAGCTCTGAAAGATGCTCCTGCGACTGATTGTATCTTTCACTTCTTGTTTTAAGAAGCTTTACAAGCTCAGGATATTTTCTGTAGAGAAACGCTGACAGCCCTGATCCCTTTTCCTTTGTCTTTCTGTAGCTGCGTTCTCTTGTGGTTACAACTATAACCTTGTCACATCCATTCGCAATGGCTTTATCCACCGGTACTGAATCGGACAGTCCACCGTCAAGATACAGTTGTCCGTCGATCTCCACAGGCGGGAACAATATCGGCAATGAACAGCTTGCAATTAATACCTTCCATGAATTTTCAAGCTCCACATTTATATATTCCGCCTCACCCGTTTCGATATTTGTAACAACCGCAACAGCTTCACAGCCCGAATTTCTGAATGTGTTAAAATCGAATGGAACGTGTTTCTCAGGAATTTCACCGAAAACAAACTCAGTATTATAATAACTACGTTTTTTCGGGTTCAGAAGATGTCTTACACCCATATACCGTTTATCCGCAATAAATTTCTCTGCAATCTCTATGTTTCGTCCGTGCTGTCTTGAAACATACGAAACACCATTTGCAATACCTGCACTTACACCAATAACATAATCTGCATATATTTGCTGTTCAAGAAAAAAATCCATGACTCCGGTCGAAAAATATGTACGGCTTGCACCACCCTCGAAAACTATTCCTAATTTCATAATATCACCTTTCAATATAATTAATTATATTATACGCTTTTTGTTCAGATTTGTCAATTTTATAAATCGAGAATTCCAAATTGTAAAATATTTTTAAAATTATCGTCACAGCTATTGATTAGTATGAATTTTTGTGGTATAATTCTTTAGTTGTTTTAATATGAAAGATGGGAGCTTGATTATGATAAAGAAATTATTTCAGCCAACCGATATGACTGTCGGGGCACCCTGGAAAAGTATTCTGCTGTTCTCCATACCAATGGTTATAGGAAACATCGCACAGCAGCTTTACAGTACAGTTGACAGCATCTTTGTGGGAATGTACGAAGGCGATAATGCTCTTGCTGCATTAGGCAGCACATTGCCAATTCTTAATATGCTGCTTGTATTGTTTATAGGTATATCAGCTGGCGCAAGTATAATGGTTTCACAGTATTTTGGTGCAAGATCACGTAACGAGCTATCAAAGACAATCGGAACCTGTATTACAATAACTGCAATCGTTTCGGTAGTTCTGATGATAGCGTCACCGCCGTTTATACGAACAATTCTTGAGCTGCTGAATACTCCCGACGTAATTATTGATGACAGTACAACATACCTCACCATTTCGATGATTGGTATTGCAGGTATGGCATACTATAACATTTTGAGCGGTATTCTGAGAGGTATGGGAGATTCCTTCTCTTCATTGGTATATCTGCTTGTTGCTACAGTTGTAAACATTGTTCTTGACTGGTTATTTATGGCAAAATTCCATATGGGCGTTGCAGGTGTTGCATGGGCAACGATAATTGCGCAGGCAATATCATCAATTCTCTGTTTATGGCGACTTGCTCATATGCAGGACGTGTTTGAATTCAAGCTAAAGCATCTGATAATGTCAAAAAAGCATCTTATGCGAATAATAAAACTTGGCTTGCCTTCAGGTGCAACACAGGCAATCTTCTCGTCAGCGATGATTATAGTCCAGTCACTTACAAACAGCTTCGGTGCAACATTTATTGCCGCAAACGTTATCATAATGCGAGTAGATGGATTTGCGATGATGCCGAACTTCTCATTCGGAACCGCAATGACTACATATGCCGGTCAGAATGTAGGTGCCGGCAAATATGACCGTGTTGCGCAGGGCGCAAAAGAAGGTACATTAATAGCAGTTCTTTGTTCTGCCTTAATTACTTTGATTATACTTCTCTTTGGCAGAAATCTTATGAGCATATTCACTGACACAGCTGAACTTGTTGATATGAGTGTATATCTTATGAGAATACTTGCTGTAGGATATATAGCAATGGCGGTTACACAGAGTCTTTCAGGCGTTATGCGAGGTGCCGGCGATACAATGACTCCAATGTGGGTTTCACTTATCACAAGCGTGTTTATACGTGTTCCTCTTGCATACGGAATTTCGTATCTTACACGCACTCCGGAATTGCCGCTCGGACGTCAGGAATGTATTCAGATTTCACTTCTGTCTACCTGGGTAATAGGTGCAATACTTACAGCTATTTTCTACCGTGCCGGAAAATGGAAAAAGAAAGCAAGTGAAAGATAAACTTATATGAAACCGAAAGATTATATTTTAGACAGAATAGACGGCGAATACGCCTATCTCAAGGACATTGAATCAGGCAATGAAATCTTCATTGCAATGGCACTTCTGCCGTATGGTGCAGATGTGGGAAGTAAAATTCATTCTGAAATGTTTGAATACACATTAATTTCATAATACTGCCACCGGGTAGTGAAATGCAAAGGCATTTGTTCGTACATCGTTAGGTCTTAGAAGATGTACATGAACAGGTGCCTTATTTTTCAACTGGAGGAACCTATGAATAACAAAAATCCATTTCGTGAGCTGTCACGGTTTGAGCTATGCCTATGGCTTATTTCGTCAGCTGTAATAATTATATCCTTTACTGCGTCAGGCGGAAACGATTATCTTACCGTTATCGCATCGTTAATCGGCGTTACTGCCCTGATATTCGTTGCCAAAGGTATGGTGCTGGGTCAGGTGCTTACCGTAGTTTTTGCGGTATTCTATGGTATTATATCGTTCTTTTTCAGGTATTACGGCGAAATGATAACATATCTCTGTATGACAGCACCCATAGCAGTGTGTGCGGTTGTTTCCTGGATAAGGCATCCGTATGAAGGCTCGAAAGAGGTTGAAGTAAACAGCATCACAAAAGGACAGGCGGGAATGATATTTATATTAGCCACGATAACAACTGTCGCTTTTTACTTTATTCTTTCAGCTCTCGGCAATGCAAATATAGTTTTCAGCACTATATCCGTAACCACAAGCTTTGTAGCATCATACCTGACATTTTTACGCAGTCCGTATTATGCGCTGGCATGTGCTGCAAATGATATTGTCCTGATTGTATTGTGGTCGCTTGCCACAATTACAAGCCTGTCATACCTGCCTATGGTGCTATGCTTCGTAATGTTCTTTGCGAACGATATATACGGCTTTTATAATTGGCAAAGAATGAGAGAACGTCAAAAGACACGCTGATTTTAAATCAGCGTGTCTTTTGCCATTCGTTCACTAATTTTTCAATATTCCACGCCGCATTTGCAGGCGAGGTGGACGGAAGATATATTGCTTTTCTGCCCAGTTTATCTTGCGTATATAATTTATAATACTTTTCCGCAGTACGTCCGTTTACGAATATTCTATCCACTTTAGAATTTTCAAGAATTTCAGTTAAGTCGTTCGCCACAGCATTTTTTATTGAACTGTCAGAGCTGCCCGTGATTTCGCACGATGCAATAACATCCCATAACGCAATATGATTACTGTGTAAAAACGCTTTCTTTTCTTCTATTGTTTTCGGCTCATCAGCCTCAAACACCGACGAAATCACCCTCCAGAACCTGTTTTGCGGATGTCCATAAAAGAAATTCTGCTCACGTGATTTTACCGACGGAAAACTACCGAGTATTAATATTTTCGACTCACTGTCATACAGCGGCGGAAACGGATGTTGTATCATACTGTACCTCACACTAACCCTAATAAAATTCCCAAAAAAACTTGACATAAACCAACAATTGTGATAATATAAATGTAACAAGAGGGAACGGCATTAGTTGTTTCCGCATATAAACCGTTTATTTGCATAAACCGTCTACTTGGCAGAGTAGGCGGTTATTTCTTTATGTAAAGTATAATTATCATTACTAAAAGTGTAAAAGATACTATTTCTTCCATAAATAACACCCCCTTTCGGTAGGTGTCGGAAACAACCGCCGCCATTTCTCTTGCTACGAGCAGTATTATATCATACTCGTTTTATTTTGTCAATTTTAACATACGCAAAAACACTTGACACCACATACGACACCATGTTATAATATAATAAAGAGGTGTAGTAATGAGCAAATGGGAAAAACTTATATTAGAAATATTAAAATTAAACAAAGATTTACGTTTTGAGGATTTGGCAAAAGCCTTGACAAAAATGGGATACACAAAACATCAACCCAATGGGGGCAGTAGTCATTACACATTTAGAAAAAGGGGTTGTATGCCTATTACCATACCAAAACACACTCCATTAAAGAAAGTATATATCGAAATGGTAAGAGATGTTGTTCAGGAATTTCTCGATACGGAGGGACGAATATGAAAGATTTAGCATATTACATGAAATTAAATTACAAAGTTGAAGTTTTAAGAGATGAAACCGATGGCGGATATGTTTTGCATTGCCCCGAATTAAAAGGGTGCGTTACTTGTGCTGAAACAATCGAAGACGGTTTCAGGCAAATTGAAGATGCAAAACTAAATTGGTTTACTGCTTGCTTAGAGGACGGAATTGAAATTCCTGAACCATCAAACCTTGACGAATATAGCGGTCAGTTTAAAATAAGAATGCCTAAATCACTGCACAAAACACTTGCAGAACGCTCCAGACAGGAAGGCATCAGCATGAACCAATATTGTGTGTATCTGTTAAGTCAAAATGCATAAGCATCAAAAAAGCTTTTCGGCAATGTCGAAAAGCTTTTTTATATTCAGAATGCAACAGAATAGTGCTTGTATTGCGTTTAATTTAATTCGATATATTCAGCCATAAGCAACGGTATGGTCATTTCATTACCCATCACCGTTTCATATGTGTGTGTTCCTGCAAGTATTCCATATATATTAACAACATCATCTTCTAAGAGTCTGCTTTCGGTTGCTTCCTTTTTAGTATAGGTGACTAAAATAGTATCGGTCCAGCCATAAGATGTTTTTGTAATGTCTACTCTAAATGTGTATGAATCTCCGGATTCTATTGACTGGATAATTTCTCCCTTAAAATGTGCATATTTACCCCTATAATTCTCTGGGTTTCTTGAAATTTCATTATATGTATAAGTAGCACAATTGGATTTATAATCAGCCTTTATTTCCTCAGCAGATTTTTCAAACTCTTCTTCCTGAACTGTTCCGCCGCAAACTGAGCATTTCTGAACCTTTCTACCTTTTGTTGTAGCCGTCGGTTGCGACGTAATTTCCCAATTTCCGGGCGTATGAGCTTTTTGAGGTATTTCTTCGTCTTTTATTTCTTCACAACTTGAACAGGTATATCTTTTAATTCCCACTTCCGAACAAGAGACCTCTCTTACTATTTCAGGCTCACCATAATTATGCCCCAATTCTTCCCCGTTGGTTAAGCCGCAAACTTCACATATCTCCGGTTCTGTGCATGTTGCCTCTTTCCATGCATGTCCTTTTTCACATGGATTACCACAAGCTGTTAACACAGCAACCACTGAAATAACTGATAAAACTGCAAAAAATTTGTTTTTCATAAGATTTCTCCTCTTTCGTATAATTTTGTGAATAATTTACTCATAATTGGATTATAACATAAAAAAACTCTTTTGTCAATTACAAATATCTTTATGATAATGCAATATCACAAAGAATAGTTTAAAATGTTTTATGGGTGATTTTTATGATAGCTGATAAAATAAAATTTTTAAGAGAAGAAAAACAAATGACACAAACTGAGTTAGCAAAAAAATTAGGTATAACACGCTCAAGCGTTAATGCCTGGGAAATGGGTATATCCACACCATCAACTCAATATCTTGTAGAGCTTTCGCATATATTTAAAGTTTCTACTGATTATTTATTAGGAATAAATTCAAATGCTAGCATAAGCACCAAAGGATTAACAGATGATGACATCAGACTTGTTTACGGAATAATTGAACATTTGAAAAACAAAAACTAAGACACACAAAAAAGTCAGGCATCAAAACCCGACTTTTTTGTTATATCCAATTATTTATTCAGCTTCATTTCCTCGTAAAATTCTAATTCTATTTTAGCAACTCGTCATAAGAAGTATCTAAAATTTCTTTTATTGCTTTTAATTGAGTTGCATAGATATGCTGAATACCTCGCTCTATTTTAACCAGTGATTCTCTTGTTATATCTATACCCATTAACTGCATTTTTCTTACTACATCTATCTGTTTTATCTTCTTTTGTTTTCTGATATTTTTAATGTTCTGTCCAATAAAAATAGCATCTTGTTTAATTTTCTGTTCTGTCATAATAAATACCTCTCTCAAAAAAACGAACCCAAATGAGTACTTTTTACTTGATTATATATTTATTATGTGATATAATGGGACTAATATTAGTCCTATTTAAGAAAGGTTATATTATATGATAACAGATGTAACAGGAATTGAATTAACACCGGGCAACAGTGGTAAAGATTGTTTAGGAAATGGTGAACATTTTGATAAAAACGGGAATCCTATAGAATGTTGCTGTGACGAATGTGACTATATGCTTTGCTGTTTGTCAGATAATAATGAGGGTTTTTATAAATAAGTAGCCTAATATGCCTGCATCAAAAAAGCGTTTCTCAATTGAAACGCTTTTTGATTCTTAATTTATTATTTCATTGCTTCTTCAACAGCAACTGCAACTGCAACAGTCATACCAACCATTGGGTTGTTACCTGCACCGATTAAGCCCATCATTTCAACGTACAAGCGGCGTAGCCGCCGCTTGTCCCAGGTTTTATGCGGTTTGTTTACGTTTTCATCAGAAAAAGTAATCACGTCATTTTACTATTTAATTGTGTTTTACTTAATTGTTTCTGTCATATTTACAAGTTTATAAAAACTTGTTCTTTTGGTGTTTGTACGTTCCATGGCTACTTTTGCAGTAATTTCGCCATTTTTCCAAGAGGTGAAAACCTCTTCCCAATTTTCGGGAAATTCAAGTGCGGGACGACCTAATTTTTTGCCGTTCTTCTTCGCCGCCTCGATTCCCTCTGCTTGTCTTTTGCGGATTGACTCTCGCTCTTGTTCGGCTATCGTTCCCAACACTTCAATCAAGATGTTATTTACCATATCAAAAACCCATTCTTGACCTTTTGGCAAATCCATCATTGTTGTAGGTAAGTCAATAACCTTTAAGCGAATACCGTTATCCTTAAAGAATTGCAGTTCGTTTTTAATATCGCTTTTGTTTCGACTTAGTCTGTCAAGCGATTTCACAACAAGAGTATCATCTCGGCGTAGCATTGCATTTTTTAATGCTGTGTAGCCTGTGCGGTTTATATCCTTGCCGCTTTCCTTGTCAGTAATTATATCTCTTTCATCTGCTCCAAGAGCCATGAAAGCCTCAATCTGTCTGTCAAGGTTTTGTTCCTTGCTTGATACTCTTGCATAATAGTATGTGCGTGATTCCATTCGCAAACCTCCTTTATGATGATACATACATTATATCATATTTGTTCGTAAATGTCAAGTATTTTGCGAATATATTCGAAAATAAATAAAGATATTTTACGAACAGGAAAATTGACCTGTTTTTGTATGTTTCTAAAGGTATACCTTTACGAACAGATGAAATGAGGCGGCTGT